>CAZFQM010000330.1:0-2128 GCA_964520995.1 uncultured Oscillospiraceae bacterium | reverse complement strand
TAAAATAGCAAATTACATTAAAAATATTATATCATATATAACCACCGATATCAATATGAATTCTGGAAAAAACGAAACGCAAAACGTAAAAAAATAAGCTGTCTCTGTGTTCAATATGCACAAAAGCAAAAAATATCGGTACACAAAACGCAATTGCGCTTTGTATACCGATATAATGTGAACGTGATTTCATGAATTATATTTCATTTTTATTTGTTGAAGATTTTGAAAATGTCATCAAACTCCGTATCAAAATCCCAGCGTTTTCCGTCCTTGTCCGCCTCGGTGCTCAAGCCGGATACCGAAGGAGTGTCCTTTGCACCGTCAAATCCGGTAGCTACCACCGTGACCTTGATCTCATCCTCGTAGTCATCATCAAAAGCAATACCCCAGATAACGTTTGCATCCGGATGAGAAGAATTGGTGATCATCTCTGTAATTTGATCTGTCTCTTCCAAGTCGACATCCGGTGAAGCAGTGATATTGATGATAATACCGCGTGCGCCGTTGATAGAGGTTTCCAGCAACGGGCTGGAAATTGCCATCGTTGCCGCATTTTCCACCTTGTCCTTGCCCTGACCGTGTCCGACACCCATATGTGCCAAGCCTGCGCCCTTCATGACGCTCATCAAATCGGCAAAGTCCAAGTTGATATATCCCGTTTCGTTAATCAAATCCGAAATGCTCTGTACGCCCCGACATAAAACATTGTCCGCCTCGGCAAAGGCGTTTTTCAGAGTGATTTTCTGCTCCGGAAGCTGCTTTAAACGCTCATTTGGAATGACAACCAAGCAATCAACCTGTTCTTTCAAGGCAGCAATTCCCTTTTCTGCCTGGCTCATTCTTTTCTTGCCCTCAAAAGCAAAGGGTTTGGTCACAATACCAACCGTCAAAATATCCATTTCCTTGGCAATCTGAGCAATCAACGGTGCCGCTCCGGTACCGGTTCCGCCGCCCATGCCCGCAGTGAGGAATATCATCTGCGTTCCTCTCAAAGAAGCCTCGATCTCTTCTCTGCTTTCCTCTGCCGCCTTGAGACCTACCTCGGGAGAACCGCCTGCTCCGCCGCCCTTTGTCAGCTTTCCGCCAATCTGTATTCTCTGCGTTGCCTTTGAATGCATCAAGACCTGCTTATCGGTATTGACAGCGATGAATTCCACGCCTTTCATGCCGGACTCCACCATTCTGTTTACGGCATTTCCGCCGCCACCGCCTACTCCGATGACTTTAATATCAATAACATTGCTGTTATCCTGATCCAACACGATATCCACAAGCTTGTCCTCCTACATTTTATATCCTAACCGATAAATTGATTTTATTATTCAAATGAATCTGTAAAGCAAAATACTTATAATAATAATTTACCAGATTTCCGACCGAATTTCAATAGCTAAATTGTATTTTTATCAATAATTTAATAAATTATTATCCAACCCCCTCGATTCCGACGAGTGAATCACAATAAATTAACCGTGTGAGTCGGTTTCAACAGAGGAAGCCGACTCGCTTTGAACGCTACTTGTCACCTGCTCACTGCTTACAGCTGTGCCCGCCTCGGAGGAAACCGATGAGCCGGGACTGAAATAGATTTTTCCCGCCTTTGAAGCATCAATAACCCCGACCTCCTCGGCATCCAATTCTGTCTCAATAATTTTTTTGGCAAATTTAATTTTGTAAGACAGCTCGGTAGAATTTCCCAGCCGCACGGTAAGTCGATTTTCTACCTCTATGGACAAATCCACCTCATTTGACAGGTTGATTGCGGTAATATTTGCCACTTCGTTTTCCTCTGCCGCTTGATTCAGCCTTTCAAGAAGTGTAAGCTTTTCATCTGCACTGTCGATAAAATCTCCCTTTTGAAGCTCGGAAACCGATACGCCCTCCAATCGAATCGGAGCGGTTATCTGCTCTGCGATAAGACCTGTCCCCAAGACCCGATGTCCCGCACTGATGACCGTGTATCCATCCTCCTCCGCAACATAATAGGTCGGGAGTGCATCAACCACCCGAATCAGCAATGAGCTCGGAAACTTGCGCTCCACCTGCACCGAATCAATATTTTGCAAACGCTTCTTCAGCAGCTGTTCCGCCTTTTCCGGATTGATTCGAAACAAATTATCCCCTT
>CAZFQM010000329.1:0-2136 GCA_964520995.1 uncultured Oscillospiraceae bacterium | reverse complement strand
AGCGAGAATAGATATCATAAGAACGCTCGCCTCTGCTTGTTTGTTCTACTACCATTGGTACCAAAGCCATTTTTCATTCCTCATTTCGTATATCATGTAATGTTTAAATATGAAACACAACCGTAAACACTTTCACAAAGAAAATGTTTACGGCTATTGTGTCGATTCCGGTCAATGACGGATTATTCTGCGTCTTCAGCTTTCTTTGTTTTAGTTGCTCTCGGTTTTTTCGGCTTTGCCTCTTCGGCAGGAGCTTCCTCAGCTACTTCAGCCTCTTCCTTCTTTGCCTTAGCGGTTTTTGCTTTCTTGGCAGCCGGCTTCTTGTCAGCGATTTCGGCAGAATCCTTAATCAAGTCGATTGCCTTGTTGACAGCCAAATCCTTTGCCAGTTCCTTTTCCGGAATGTAAGCCTTGATTTTCTCCGCTTCCATGTTGTAGCTTTCCGCCATCTTAGCATACTCTGCTTCGATTTCCTCTGCGGACGGCTCGATATTTTCCAGCTCTACAATCTTTTCCAGAGCCAATCTGATCTTAACCTGCTTCTCAGCCTGCTCACGGAAGGTTTTACGGAAAGAATCCATTTCCATGCCGGTGTATTGCAGATACAAATCCAAGCTCATGCCCTGAGATTGCAGACGATACTCAAATTCTCTTACCGATTCATCTACTCTGTTTTCGTACATGACTTCCGGGATTTCCGCCTTCATGTTGGCAATCACCGTGTCAATCAGCTGATTCTCTACCTCTGTCTCAGCCGCCTTGTCATACTGCTCCTGCAGCTTCTTGGTAATATCCTCTTTCAGCTGCTCCAAGGTATCGAATTCGCTGACATCCTTTACAAACTCATCATCGATTGCGGGAAGCTGTCTGGTTTTGATTTCATGTAGCTTTACCTTAAATACGGCAGGCTTACCTGCAAGCTCCTCTGCCTGATACTCAGCCGGGAACTCTACATTGACATCGAACTCGTCATCAATGTTGTGACCGACAATCTGATCCTCAAAGCCGGGGATAAACTGTCCGGAGCCCAAAGTCAGGCTGTAGCCTTCACCCTTGCCGCCGTCAAAAGCTTTTCCGTCAACAAAGCCCTCAAAATCGATTACGGTAATGTCACCGTTTTCCGCCGCACGGTCCTCTACCGAAACTACACGTGCATTGCGGTCTGCCATTCTGTTGAGTTCGCCGTTCAAATCCTCATCGGTAACAGTTTTCACTGTTTTTTCCGCTTTTATTCCTTTATAGTCGGAAACCTCTACCTCCGGCTTTACGATGCAGGTTGCTTTGAACTCCACACCCTCTGCCTTTTCGATTTTGGTAATCTCCACCTCGGGACGATCTACCAATTCCAATTTTGCTTCCTCTACCGCATCTGCCAATGCAGACGGATACAAATCATTCACTGCATCCTCAAAGAAAACGCCCTCGCCGTATAATTTTTCAATCATCTTTCTGGGAGCTTTTCCGGGGCGGAAGCCGGGAACCGAGATTTTTTTCACACTTTTGCGATACACTTTTTCAACTGCCGCTTCAAAAGCCTCTGCACCGATCGCAACAATCAATTCATATTTGTTTGTTTCCACTTTGTTGGAAGAAACCAGAGCCATTTTTTATTCCTCCTGAAATATTTTGGTGAACCTAATTACAAGGCCACAAATCTTTTCTATTATATCATAACAAAACATTTACCAACATCGGTTCAAATTGGATATAATCACAAGAAATCAACCGGTAATGAATGCCGTCCTGCCACCCGTTTATCGCATTTTCGCAGGATTTTCCATGCAAATGCCCGTAATAACAGTTTACGACCTCATATTCCCGCATGACCTCCAACAATTCTTTGGCGCAGGCATTCAACGAAATCGGCGGATAATGAAGAAAGACAATCGGTGTTTTCCCGCTCCGCTTGCCTGCTTCCAAGGAAAGCCTCAGCCGTCCCGCCTCTCGGAGCAAAACCTTTTTGTCTGCCGCCGCTCCCGGCTCATTGATCCAGCCGCGCGTACCGCAAATCACACAATCGTCCTGCTCAAACGCATTGTTAAAAAGAATCTGTATCGTAGATAAGCCATGCTCGGACAAAGCATTTTCCACCTTGCTCTTGGTGGAAAACCAGTAATCGTGATTTCCTTTTAAAAT
>CAZFQM010000328.1:0-2156 GCA_964520995.1 uncultured Oscillospiraceae bacterium | reverse complement strand
AATGCTAAACTCATAGGCTTTCTTTGATTGCTCGATTGATTTTTTCACGAAGCTGTAACAGGTAATCCGCATTTCTCGGATATTCCGCAAAAGTGATTTCCTCGGTGGTATTCTCGTTTATCAACTCGGTTACCCGTTCCTTGCCGCATCGTTTTTCACAAAGCTCGAACGCACGCATATCCTGAAGCGCATCATGGAACACTGCCAAACGAATGGATTCGTAGGCTGTTCCGTCCGCGGCAGGATAAACTGAAAAGGCATCTCCGGCAGGAACAAAATAGGCACCGTCGGTATACAGATACGGATTTACGGTATGATAAGAGCCTTGACAATTATAAAAGTTATATCCCCATTGCAAAAATCCGGTAATGCCGTACTTGTAAAGCTGAACACCGATGATACGATTTCGATAGGATTGCATGGCGATAAACCGATTCGACACCTTATAATGCTGACCACAGCAGTAATACGCCCACAAATCGGGTACCTCATTTTGAATAAACGGCTCAATATGATTGATGGCGGGAATCGGATGTGTTACCGTACCGTTTTCATAGAATTCGTAATCGGACAGCGCATCCACAATTTTATATTCCTCCAACAGCGGAGCGATAATATTACGTGCCGCCCGATAGGAATCCAGCTGTTCCAATATCGGCTCATCCGAAACATGGAACACACAGGACTTGTCCACTCCCTCGGCACGCAAAAATGCCAGCAATTCGGGAATAAAGGTTTGCAGGAATTCGGTATACTCCTTACCGCACGCCTCGGTCTCCCAACCGAAGATTTTCTGCTCCTCCCCGTTTACCGTTGCAACGATTTTCGGTGCATTTGCCGCTCCCCACTGGGTGAAGAAATGGGATATTTCGAAATATTCGATTCCGACCTTTTTGCACAGCGCAATCCATCTTTTCAGCTTATCAAAGCCAAAACGGTATTCACCATCGGTCAAGGTGATATCTACCAGTTGTACGGTAGTTCGTTCTCCGCCTACATAGGTATCCAACGGCGGGGTGAAAATCGGGGTCAAAATCATATTGATTCCGTTTTTCACCGCAGTTTTCAGATAATTCTCGATGATTTCCCAATGACGCTCATCAAATGCCGACGTGCCATAGTAATCCATTAGGCAATCGCAATAAAACCACTGGGTAAAAACAAGCTTTTGCTTCGGCAACGCACAATCAATCAGCTCCAAATGAAAGGTGGCGGTTGCCAGCGGTTCGTCCGAGCAGAAATCGGAAAAAACAAGCTCAATCGGATAATCTCCCGCTCTTTCAATCCCCTTGGTATCAACCTCAACAAAAAGAGACTCGGTGTTATTGCTGAGCAAAAGTCGCTGATGCCGATTGAGCGGCGCCAGCATATCCGGGTAAAGTCCCGGCGTGGTTTTCATATAATCCTCAGTAGAGCCGCTGTGGTACAGGGGGAATTTTACGGGAACGTGCTCCACCTGTCGAACGGTAATATGCTCCGCCAGCTCGGAATGCACGGTCAATCGTATCGGTCTCGCACTTTCACACGCTTCCTTTGCAGTATAGCATACACCGAATCGAAACAGCTCTTCCTTTAAGCAAGAGCCTCTGTCATATTCCGGTTTTAAATCAATATCATCATCAATCAAGCATTTTTCCAATGACGAAATAAGCTTCAGCTTCATCTGCTGCCCTCCTTGCTATTATATCTATCTTTATTTTATCATATTTCTTTTCTCTATGAACGGTTTTACTCGATGATTGTTTACAATATTCACATATTATTAACATTCAGGCTATTTGTCATTGAAACATCAAAAAACAATCACAGCCGACAGCTGTGATTGTTTTTAAATGAAGCTATTCTCGATAGATTATTTTTTCTTTGCCAAATCTGCAATTGCATCCTTACGGGAGAGGTTGATTCTTCCCTGGCTGTCAATTTCAAGCACCTTAACAAGCAGCTCGTCACCGACAGAAACAACATCCTCTACCTTTTCAACTCGCTTCTCATCCAGCTTGGAAATGTGAACCAAGCCTTCTTTACCGGGGGCAATTTCAACAAACGCACCGAAATTCATCAATCTGGTAACTCTGCCTTTATAGATTGCTCCGACATCCGGATCATTTACAATCGTATTGATGATAGACAACGCTCTTTCGGTATTTTCACGGTTA
>CAZFQM010000327.1:0-2161 GCA_964520995.1 uncultured Oscillospiraceae bacterium | reverse complement strand
ATTATACCAAAGGGCTTGAGAGGTTTTCAACTTTCATTTAAGTTTACAATACGATAGAAAACGAAAGGAGATACAAGATATGAGAAACGAATATGCACTTAAATATACGGAAATCGGAAGCTTTGAGCATGATTCCAAGCCCGGCGAAGTGGTTGATTTTGTCATCAAAAATCAGCTTTTGGACACAGACGCATGGAAGCACTTTGTACAGGCTTTTCGCGAGGATTTGGATTCTTCCGATAATGGCTGGAGAGGCGAATATTGGGGAAAAATGATGAGAGGTGCCTGCCTTACCTACCGATACAGCGGAAACGCAGAGCTTTACCGCATTTTAACGGATACTGTCAAAGATTTGCTGGATGCCCAAAAGGAACGCGGCTGCTTTTCGACATACTCCGAAGAGTGCGAATTTAACGGTTGGGATATCTGGAGCAGAAAATATCTGCTCACCGGAATGCAGCATTACTATGATATTTGCCATGACGAACAGCTGAAAGAAGCTATTGTAAAAGCTCTTTGCAAGCACGTTGATTACCTTTGCGAAAAGCTTGGCAACAAAGAAGGACAGACTCCCATCACTCGCACAAGTGAGTTCTTTCTCGGGGTCAACTCTTGCTCCATCCTCGAACCGATTTTGCGCCTTTATGACATGACAAAGGTTCAAAAATATCTTGACTTTGCAGAATATATCATCTCTACCGGCGGTATCGAACACGAGCTTAATCTTGTATCTTTAGCACTCGAAAATAAACTTATGCCCTATGAATGGCCGGAAACCAAGGCATATGAAACCATGTCTTTCTTTGAAGGCGTTTTGTACTATTATGAGCTTCTCGGAAACGAAAAACATCTCACCGCGGTGCAAAATTTCGTTGAGGCGGTTGCAAAAACGGATATCACCGTAATCGGCTGTGCAGGTTGCACACATGAGCTGTTCGACCACTCCGCAATGAAGCAATCCGAGCCTTCGGATATTATTATGCAGGAAACCTGCGTAACCGTTACTTGGATGAGACTTCTCGCAAGACTTCATATGCTCACGGGCGAGGCAAAATATGCCGAAAGAATCGAAAAAAGCGCGGTAAACTCACTCTACGGTAGTATCAACACTCATCTGCTTCCGCAAAACAAGAGTTGGCAAGAGGATGGCTTTTTGATAGGTCCGTTTGTATTTGACAGCTATGCACCGCTTTACAACTACAAAAGAGGTATCGGTGTCGGCGGTTCGAAAAATTATCCCGACGGCTTCTGCTACGGCTGCTGTGCTTGCATAGGCAGTGCGGGAACGGCGTTATACCCTCTTACGGCGGTTCTTGAGTCGAAAAAAGGCGCAGTAATCAATTCGCTTTGGAGCGGAAATATTCGCATAAATACACCAAACGGTCAAATCGCAACGCTTGATATTTCGGGGAACTTCCCTATCGGCGGAAAAATCGTCCTAAAGCTCGGAATCGAGATACCGGAAAAGCTTGAGATAAAAATCAGAGTTCCGGAAAACAACGTAAAATTCGAATGCACCAAGAACGGCAAGCAATATACTGCCGCAGATGGTTATGTGACAATTTACGAAGAATTTTCCAACGGTGACGAAATTGTTGCAGTGCTGGAAAATACCCTTTGCGAAGTGAAGCTTAACGGAAAAACAGCGTTCACCTACGGCATACTCACACTCGCAAGAGACAGCGAAAAAGAGGGCAAAATTGTCGATCTTACCGAAAATGTTGTGCCGGAAAGAAACGCCGGAAAACCGATTTACGAATTATGTGAAACGCAGGGCGAAGAAATGATAAGAATAAAGGTTAAAAGAACAGACGGAACTTCCTTGCTTCTTACCGATTTTGCTTCGTGCGGCAAAAAGTGGAATACCGAAAATTGTCTGATGACAGTTTGGCAGAATATAGAATAAGCTTTATACATCAAAGCCGTATCGCTTTTGTCGATACGGCTTTTGTATTCGATTTTACAATGATCCTCTTACACTGTTTTCGAGAGATGGAAATTTAACAAAATCCTTTTCTTGACAGGTTAATGCAAATGAACTATAATAGTTAATATAGATGAACTTTAAACATCAGGAGTATCCTATCATGACCAAATGAGGCAGAAGCCTCACCGAAACAGTAAAGCTTTAAGTGGGATTCAGATGGACAGATATATGGAC
>CAZFQM010000326.1:0-2174 GCA_964520995.1 uncultured Oscillospiraceae bacterium | reverse complement strand
GGCGTCTCAATCGGGCACATTCTTCCGTAATGGGTGTAGTGTACGTCACGAACCTCAAATCCGGCACGATCTCTGGAAAGACCGCCGGGCCCCAATGCGGAAAGACGGCGCTTATGCGTCAACTCACCCAGCGGGTTGGTTTGATCCATAAACTGTGACAGCGGAGAGGAACCAAAGAACTCCTTGATTGCCGCAACAACCGGACGGATGTTGATGAGAGATTGAGGGGTAACAACCTCCATATCCTGCGTTTGCAGATTCATTCTCTCGCGGATGACACGCTCCATACGGGAAAAGCCGATACGGAACTGATTCTGGAGCAGCTCGCCGACCGAACGGATGCGGCGGTTGCCCAAATGGTCGATGTCATCGGTCTGTCCGATGCCGTAAGCCAAGTTGTTGATATAGTTAATAGACGCAAAGATGTCGTCCTTTGTGATATGCTTCGGAATCAGCTCGTTGATTCGGCTCTTCACCTGCTCGATGATTTCATCATTGTCGGCGGAGGAATCCAAAATCTCTTTCAGCACGCAGAAGCGCACCTTTTCATTGATGCCGAGCGCCTCGGTGTCGATCTTGATGAAATCGGTGATGTCTACCATGCCGTTTGACATGATTTTTACTTCCCGATCATCCACCGTAACATAGGCGGTATCGACGCCGGCTTTCTCGATTTCCCAAGCAAGCTCCCGCTTTACAACCTGTCCCGCTTCCGCCATGACCTCACCGGTCAGCTCGTTTACAATCGGCTGAGAGAGGGTCTGACCGCAAAGACGAAGTGCAATGCCCAGCTTCTTATTGTATTTATAGCGTCCGACCTTAGACAGATCGTAACGACGGTCATCGAAAAACAGGTTTTTCAGATGTGTAACTGCGCTCTCCACCGTCGGAGGCTCGCCCGGACGGAGCTTTCTGTAAACCTCGAGCAAGGCTTCCTCACCGTTTTTGGTGCTGTCCTTGTTGGTGATGGTCTCAACGATTCTGGGATCCTCACCGAACACCTCATAGATTTCATGGTCGGTACCCGCCAAGGAGGTAAAGGTGCCCTCGCCGTCGAGAATATAATCATCGGTCACCCGCAGCAACGCACGGATGAAAACCGTGATCGGAATCTTTCTGTTTTTATCAATTCGAACATAGAAAATATCGTTGGAGTCTGTCTCATATTCCAGCCATGCACCGCGGTTCGGAATGACCGTGGAGGCAAACAGCTTCTTTCCGGTCTTGTCGTAAGAATCGCTGAAATATACACCGGGAGAACGAACGAGCTGGGAAACGATAACCCTTTCCGCGCCGTTGATAACGAAGGTTCCGCTTTCAGTCATCAGCGGAAAATCTCCCATGAAAATTTCCTGCTCCTTGATTTCACCGGTTTCCTTGTTGAAAAGCCGTGCTTTTACCCGCAAAGGCGCCGCATAGGTAACATCCCGCTCTTTGCATTCCGCCACATCATACTTCGGCTCCTTGTCGATTTTGTAATCCACAAAATCGAGAACCAGGTTGCCCGTGTAGTCCGTGATTGCGGACATATCGTCAAAAACCTCTTTCAAGCCCTTATCAACAAACCATTGATAGGAATTCTTTTGCACCTCAATCAGGTTCGGCATTTCCAGAACCTCATTAATTTTCGCAAAGCTCATACGGACGTTTTTGCCGAGTTGTACCGGCTTCACATTCACCATAGGCTGATCACTCCATTTCTATCTATTTAAAAACAATCATCACTTGACCTGCATAGAGCAAATTGCAAACGAAAAAATCCTCCGAAAAATTCAAATCGTCCGAAAAAATTTTTCTGAAAATAACCTTGCAATTTGTTTTTAAGTATGCTATAATACCAATAAGTTAGGCACATTTTCCCATTTTGATACATTATATTATTATATAATATAGAATTGCAAATGTCAATACCAATGTTGTCGATATGCTTCGACTTTTTATTGTGCAAAAAGACTATTATCCCCTTTTTTCATCGAAAATCGGCTCGATAACCGTCAACCTGCGAATCCCTTATTTGCCCTATTGCAAGTGCTCAATCGGTAATTCCGACGAAAGGAATTCGTTTTCCCACACCGCCCGAGACAGCAAGCCCCAAAAGCTTGCTGTTTTCTTTTTATTCGGATTTTCTCCCGCTTTTTCCGCAATTTATCGCGGATAGGTTTTCAAAAGCAAAA
>CAZFQM010000325.1:0-2174 GCA_964520995.1 uncultured Oscillospiraceae bacterium | reverse complement strand
CTCCCTCAGTCAGCTTCGCTGACAGCTCCCTCGTCAGAGGGAGCCAAGAAAAGACTATTTGATTGAAAAAAATAAAAAATCACTTTAACTGCGGTCGGAAAAAGCTATTTGTTTAAATCTGCTTAGTTTGCGAATGAGGATGCAGGGAATTATTCTCTGCCGCGGATTAGGGTACAAGAGATAATTTGTTTCTAACTTAACACAAGCATATATTACCATTAAAAGAATTTGCATCGCTTTTTTCGGCGGCAGTTGTCGATTCAGAGGGAAAGCGGTGCTTGAAATAAAAATAAGATACGGAGGTGCTGTTATGACTCCGCAGCAAAGGGTATTGGATTTTATAAAGGATTTTATAGATAAGCTACTTGTACAGAAGGATTATCGGCAGACTTTGCCGATGCTTGATCCCGATATGATATTGGTAGGAATGGGGAAAAAGGGCATCTATCGCGGCTTACGGGAGATTGAAAGCAAAATGCGGCAAAAGCAAGAGCTGATTCAAAATGACAAGCTGGAATCCGCCGCGTATCAAACCAAAATGATTTCCGATACGGTCTGTCTTGTAAACGGGGAGTTTTTGTTCTTGCGGGAAAATTTCGGTCAGCATTATGAATTGAAAAACGAGATGACTGCTGTTTGCAAAATTGAAGAGGAGCAGATTCGAATCTGTCAATTACATTGGTCCGAGCCGAAAACCTTGGAAAAATGCGATGAGGAGCAGAAAAATCGGAATCGTGAATTTATGGTGGTCACCAACACAATCCCCGGCGGCATGATAAAATGCCGAAATGACCATGGCTACTCAATGTCCCAGATCAACAACGGATTTTACGATATGCTGGGCTACAGCAATGAAGAATTAAAGGAAAAATTTCAATATCACTATATGGATTTAATCTACCCGCCGGATCGTCCCATGGTAGAAAAAAAGGTCAAGCAGCAGCTGCAAGGCGGTAAGAATTTTGAGCTGGAATATCGGCTACTTTGCAAGGACGGAACACTGAAGTGGGTGTTGGAAAAATGCCAATTTGTGAGGGAGCAGGACGGCGAATATATCTATTCGGTCTTGCTTGACAACACGGCGAACAAGAAAACCATGGAACGGTTGAAAATCAGCTTGGAACGGCACAATATCATCATGAGCCAGACCAATGACATCATCTTTGATTGGAACATTGTTGAGGATGAGATGAAGTTTTCTCCGAACTGGCTGAAAAAATTCGGATATGAGCCGCCGCGCGGCGGAATCAAAGGTAATTCCGAGCTGTATTCCTATGTTCATCCCGAGGATCAGAAAATATTTTCTGATTCCAAGCAGGCGATGCTGGATAAAATCACCTACTTTGAGGAGCAGTGCAGAATATCACGTCAGGACGGAGTATATCTTTGGTGCCGCGTTCGCATTACGATATTATACAATAACGACGGTATGCCGATTCGGATGATCGGCGTGATTATCGACATTGACCGCGAAAAGAAGCTTTCGGAGGAGTTAAATCATCGCGCGCAAAGAGACTTACTGACCGGCATATACAACAAGGAAACCACCCGCATTTTGGTGGAGGAAAAGCTGGAAAAGAATCCACAAGCCGTTTCGGCACTCTTTGTGATTGATTTGGATAACTTTAAGCAGATTAACGATGAGCTTGGACATTTTCACGGGGACAAGGTGCTGGCGGAGGTGGCGGCAAAGCTATCCTCCCTATTCCGTACCAGCGATATCATCGGGCGGATCGGCGGAGATGAATTTGCGCTCTTTCTGTCGGACATCCCGAATCGGGAATTTATTCGAAAAAAGGGAGACGAAATCCTACAGAAAATGCGGGAGGTCAAAACCGACAAGGAGCACAGCATTGTCCTGTCCTGCAGCTTAGGCGCTTCGATCTCTCCCGAGCATGGGAGCTATTTTGAGGAGCTGTATCAAAAAGCGGACAAGGCGTTATACAATGCCAAAAAGAACGGAAAAAAATGCATTTGCATCTATGAAGAGGCAGAAAAACAAAGTTAACCTTTGGGGCTTCGGTTTTATCGGGAAGCAAGGGTATAATTTTGCAAACAACGGAAAAAATAACAGCAAAAGAGGAATCGGCTCGGAGAAAGCATTGCTTTTTTCGAGCCGTGCCCTTTTTTGAAGAATCGAAAGGATGGTGGGAAGAATGATAGAGCAAGACACG
>CAZFQM010000324.1:0-2208 GCA_964520995.1 uncultured Oscillospiraceae bacterium | reverse complement strand
CCGGTGTTCGGAGTAAATACCGCTTCTTCTTCAGTACTGGGAATCGTGGAACAGGGCGCCGCCGGAAGCAGTATTTATGCCTATACTTCCGGTGTTTATACCGACTATAACAATATCTATGCTTGCTTTGCACCTCAGATTGCCGATGTGTTGTCCTATGCCGAGGACACCTCTGCTTCCGACACATTGGTATTCCGGCGTGTGAGCAGTACGCAGCGCTTTGCCGTTCGATACCGTTTTCACAGCGGCGAAGGAGACTATGTCACAATGGCAAAGCTTTATCGCCGATATTTGATTGATACAGGTGCAATCACCGATACCACTTCGGCAGGTAATTCGTTTTATTTGGAACTGACCGGCGGCATCGATAAAAAGGTAAACGTGATGGGCATTCCGTTTTCGGCAACGGAACCGCTTACCACCTTTGAGCAGGCGAAAAAAATCTTAACAGAACTGCAACAGAACGGTGTTGATCGCATCAATCTGCGTTATGTGGGATGGGCAAATGGCGGATTGAACAATACGCTGTTTCGAAAAGCAAATCCGTTATCTGTCTTAGGCGGCACAAGCGACTTCGAGGCGTTGGCGGAGTATACAAAGGAGAATGAAATCGGGTTCTATCCGGATGCGGAACTGACCTATGTTTACAAAAATAACTTGTTTGACGGATTTTCTCCGTCGAAACAAGCGGCACGTTTTGTCAATCGTCAGGTCGTTTCTCAAAGTAAGCGCCTGATTTCTACCGGAACGGTCACCGATGATGCCGTTACAACCGGCTATCTGCTGAGCATAAGCCAATTCGACAGCGTATTGCAATCGTTTTTAAAAAGCTATCAAAAATACGGTATATCCGGATTGTCTTTAAAGAGTGTCGGCAGCTGCATATCGGGAGATTACAATGAAGCCGCTCCGATAGATCGGGCGCAGGCTATGAATATGCTCAAGGACAGTATGGGAAAACGGCTGTCAGGGCAATATGATCTTTTAACCGACGGATGCAATGCCGAATTGCTGCCTTATACAAAGCAGGTGACCGATATGCCGACGAGCGGCAGCGGTCTTGCAATCACCGATTGTTCCGTACCGTTTTATCAGATTGCCGTCAGCGGAGCGGTGCGGTATACAACTGAAGCAGTGAATATGACTTCGGATTATCAAAAGAATATATTGAAAGCTTATGAATACGGAGCGTCACTGTATTGCCGTTGGATGTACGCGGATAGTGATAGATTACTCGATGTTAACCGCACCGATTTGTATGCGTTGTCTTACCGCACCTGGTTTGATGATACCGTTTCGCTTTATCGGGAATACCGATCCCGCATGGGAGAGATTGCCGGACAGCAGATCATTGAGCATCAATATATCACCCAATCCTTTACGCGTACGGTGTTTGCGAATGGTAAACAGGTACTTGTGAATTATGGCTCCGAACCGGCTGTTTATCATCAGATAGCGGTACCGGCATTGTCGGCGGAGATTATTTAGAAAGGGGGACGGAAACGTGGCAAATAAGAAACAAAAGCTCTCTTCATTGACGAAAAAACAAACACGTGCAGGCTATATTTTCGTCCTACCCGCAATTATCGGTGTTCTTCTGCTGTTTTTGCCGATGATTGCGGAAACGGTTTGGTTCAGCTTGAGCAATGTTAAGGTGACGCGTACAGGATATACCGCCACTTTTACGGGATTGGATCATTATATTGATTTATTGAGTACCAATGCATGGTATCTGCAAAATGCGCTTGCTTCTCTGGGCGATATGTTGATTGATTTCTTCTCGGTTATGATTTTCAGCTTTTTTGTGGCGGTATTGCTGAATCAAAAGTTTAAAGGCAGGACTCTTGCCCGCGTCATTTTCTTTCTTCCGGTCATTTTGTCCACCGGTATTATTGCAACGTTGGATGTACAGGATACAGTCGTTTCAACCGTTACTGCCGGCACCTCTTTAAATATCGGGACCGGTTCGCTCGGTATGCCGGATATTTACGACATTCTTTCTGTTTTTTCGATGCCGCTGTCTTTGTATGAGTTTGTGACAAGTTTGATTGAAGGCTTATATTTTATTATTATTTCATCCGGCGTTCAGATTTTATTGTTCCTGACAGCGTTGCATTCGGTTTCGCCGCAGATTTATGAATCGGCAAAGGTAGAGGGAGCAACCGGCTGGGAGTCTTTTTGGAAAATCACCTTGCCGATGATCAGCCC
>CAZFQM010000323.1:0-2224 GCA_964520995.1 uncultured Oscillospiraceae bacterium | reverse complement strand
AGATAATAATCAATATATCCCATTTTGGAGATGACTTCGATTTCATATTCCAATCGGCTGACGATTTCCGGCTTCGGATGCTCCCCGTACCGTTCTTTTAAGCCCCGATAGCATAAATCAATGAAATATTGCTTATTGTCCTTTTCATTCGGAATCGTAAATTGCGGCAATTTGGTAACGCCGTACTCGAAATCGACTTGACAACGTTCTGCGATTTTCACTGTGTTTTCCAACGCCTCGGGAACCGCGGAAAAGAGCGCTGCCATTTCGTCATAGGATTTTATATAAAACTCATCGGTCGGAAACGCCAGCTTGTTTTCTTCACCGACCATGCGATTGGTCTGGATGCAGATCAAAACGTTTTGCATTTTGGCATCCTCTTTTTTTTCATAATGGCAATCGTTGGTTGCCACCAATGGCAAATCAGCTTCCTTTGCCAAGCGGAGCAATAACGGTAAAATTTGCAATTGCTCTTTCATGCCGTGATTTTGCAGCTCAATATAAAAGTGCTCTTTTCCAAACAATTGCTTGTACTTCAATGCCGTCTGAAGTGCACCCTCGTAATCGCCATGCAGGAGCTGCTGCGGAATTTCACCGCCTAAGCAGGCAGACAAACAAATCAATCCCTCGCTGTGAGCCGAAAGGACATCAAAATCAATACGGGGCTTTTTGTAAAAGCCGTCGATATGCCCGACCGAAACCAGATGAATCAAATTTTGATAACCGATTTGATTCTCACAAAGCAGCACCAGATGATACGCCGTATGGTCCAGCTCATGTGTTTTGTCAAAGCGAGTGCGGGGCGCGACATAAACCTCACAGCCGATGATCGGCTTTATTCCCTCTTCCTTGCAGGCATTATAAAAATCCACTGCTCCATACATAGACCCGTGGTCGGTAACGGCAACAGCGGATTGACCTAAGCTTTTGACCTGCTTGGCGATATTTTTTATACGGCAAGCGCCGTCTAATAAGCTGTATTCGGTATGCAAATGAAGATGCACGAATTCTTTCATCTGTATCCCCCTTTCGATTTTGAACATTACGTAAACCGCGATAATACGCTGTTTATCAACTGTAAAGCAATATCACTTTACAGTTGATTTTTGCAAATCAGCTGCGATTTCCGTTATTTTTTTCAGCCGATGATTCATTCCGGACTTGGACAATCCGGTACCGTAAATTTCACACAGCTCGGAAAGAGACATTTCCGGATTGTCCAGCCGTAGCTCGGCAATTTGACGTAGCTCATCCGACAAATAATCCAAGCCCTTATGCTGTGCAATCCAATTGATTGCTTCGATTTGATTGGAGGAAGCAACTACCGTTTTTCCGATATTGGCGGTTTCACAGTTGGTAACACGATTCACCTTGTTGCGTACATCCTTATAAATTTTGACATTCATCAGCTCCATTGTGCTTTTCATCGCGCCCATCAAGGTCAACAAATCTTCGATATTTTCGCTTTCCTTGAGATAAATCACATCGTTTCCCTTGCGCTTGGTGGCTTTCGCATGAATTCCCATCTCAAGCATAAGGGTCAGCAAATCCTCCGATAACCGTGGATTCGGTACCACAAACTCCAAGTGATACCCCTTCTCGGGGTTGGTAATACTGGAGCAAGCCAGGAAACAGCCGCGCAAAAAAGCACGTTTACAGCAATCGTTCTCCAAAAGCGCGGTATGAATCCCCGTCTTAGCAGAAGCTGCCGTATGTGAAAAATACTCCAACGTATTCTTGCGGTCGCTTTCATCCTCTGTTTCTACGATATATAAAACCTTATCTCCGTCGGCACTGCGCTCTACCTCGGTAATGGTAACAATGCTTCCGGTCAGGCAAACCAATCTGTCCGCATATCGCTCCGCCACTTCCCTGTTAATGGTATGCAACGAAATGGCGTCTGCACAAAAGGACTTTCCGAAAAGCGCCATGCCGTAAGCCTCAGCCCTCTGACAGCAGAGCTTATTTTCCTCTAACCGACAAAGCTCTTTTTTGACTTTCTCCGAAAACGTCATCCACAGTTCCCCTTTAGTTTTTTAAGATATCACGGTGATTGACCGTCACTTTATGTCCTTTATCACTCAAATGCTTGTACAAATATTCCGCAAAGGTGACCGAACGATGCTTTCCTCCGGTACAGCCGAATGCGATAACCAGCTGGCTTTTCCCCTCATCCAGATAATAGGGAATCAAAAAATCTACCATGTCCACAATTTTATCCATC
>CAZFQM010000322.1:0-2247 GCA_964520995.1 uncultured Oscillospiraceae bacterium | reverse complement strand
TGTCCTCGGTTTCTCCATGAAAAGGGGCTTATAGCTTGTAGTTTGTCTACAAACTGAAACCGCCTGTGCGCAATAAGCACAGGCGGTTTCGAAATAACAAGCTCTGTTAGTTTTGGAAGAAATGCGCTTCAACAGCCGCACAAAGATAGTGATAGGTCGGAAGATGCAATTCCTGAATTTTAAAGGTTTCGGTTTCGGGAACACAGATGCAAATATCCGCCGCTTCCTTCAGCTTGCCGCCCGTTTGACCGGTTAATCCGAGCACCTTGATGCCCAGCGCCTTTGCCACCTTGACCGCGCCATAGACATTTTTGGAATTTCCGGACGTGCTGATTCCCACCAGTATATCATGCTCTCTCGCCAAAGCCATCAACGGTTGCGCGTAAACCAGCTCGGGGTCCACATCGTTGCAAAAAGCCGAATTCAGCGCCGAAATAGAGGGAATGGCTATCGCAGGAAGTCCGCCTTGCAGCTTATCCAACAGCTCATCCTCCAACAAATCGCAGTTTTCTTTCATCTCCGCCTTTTGACTCTCGCTCAGCGGTCTTTTCTTCAAAAAGCCCTTCATCAATTCGCCGACAATGTGCTCGCAATCTGCGCAGCTTCCGCCGTTTCCGCAAAGCAACAGCTTACCGCCGTTTTCATAACAATCAATAATCGCTTTCTCGGCTTTTTCTATCTCTTCCTTACAAACACCCAGTGCAGGGTAACGATTTAACAATTCGGTAATCATATTTTCCTCCATATCAGACAGTATCCGTTTTATTCAAGCAAGGTTACTCGGTGATTACAGCAAGGCAGCTGACACCGCAGCATAATCGCCTATTTTCTCGCCAAGCTCGGCAGGAACAACTCGACAGCAAGCGGCTGACACTGCCAACGCCTCTTTATCAATCGCTTTCTTTGCCGCATCCCACAAAAGATTTCGGCTTCTTGCAAAAACACTTCCGATTACGACCGCTTCGGGATTCAGCAAATCAATCAATATCGACAAACCGCGACCCAAATACTCACCGCATATCCGATAAACCTCTATTGCGGTTTCATCCCCTTGGTCGGCAGCATCGGCAATCGTTTTCGCCGTTACCTCCGCCGCTGTCATTCCTTTTTGGAAATAGGCGGGGTACTCCCCGCATTGTGCCTTTTCAAGCGCTTTCATATATCCCAGCTGTGCCAAGCCTCCACCGCTGCAAAAGCCCTCAAAGGAGCCTGCCTTGCCGTAGCCGACGGGTCCGAAGTTGTCCAGGCGGATATGTCCCAGCTCTCCCGCGTTGTCGCTCGTTCCCGAATACAGCTTTCCGTTCAGAATCAAGCCTGCACCGAGACCGGTCCCGAAGGTCATAAACACCATATTTTTTGTGCCTTTTCCCGCACCGAATTTCCACTCGGCAACCGCACAGGCATTCGCATCATTCTGAAGATGCACCGGCACGCCGTAATGTGCTTCGATCTGCTTTACAATCTCGACATGATCCCAACCGGGAAGATTCGGAGGACTCAGGATAATTCCCCTTTCGGAATCCAGCGGTCCACCGCATGAAATTCCCACAGCATCGGGTTTTCCGTCAAGAATACCGTCAGCCATCGCTATCAGCTTTTCAATCATTTCAGTTGGGGTCAAGCTACGGTCGGTCTGACACTTCTCCTTTTTTAAAAGCTCAATATTCTTTCCGTCCCAGCAAGCCGATATGACCGCACATTTTGTCCCGCCGATATCAAAGCCCAATATCTTCATCGTCATTTTCTCCTTTTTCGGTGATGTAGGCAACGGGAAGCGCCATTCTGCACGCTTACACGCCATTTCAAGCGGTTAAGCCCGCTATCATATTTATGATAGCCTTTCTGCGCGGCTTTGTCAACCGATTGAAGCAAAATTTTATCTTATTTTGCAGCTTGTCAATTTTTGAAACAAAGGGTAGTGTTACACAACCTACTTCCAAAGTTTAAGAAAAAATTTGCATTGTATGCTTGACTTTTTTTGTGAACCATGCTATAATGATTTTGTTGTTTTGGATGGATTAAGTGATTACCACATTGTTTCAATCATTTATCGCATATCTGATTGAAACAATGTGTTTTTCTTTATCCGAAACAAAAGGAAAGAACCTGTTAAAAGCTCGAACAGATGATGGTGAGTCATATTGAACCATTTGATGATATTTGTCACACAGATGCAGTAAAGCTTCCAGCAGCTCGGATTTTGATCAGGATTCTAATTTTAATTGGAGGTACCTACTATGAACAACG
>CAZFQM010000321.1:0-2248 GCA_964520995.1 uncultured Oscillospiraceae bacterium | reverse complement strand
TGACCCTGTTTCGTCCTCCGATGGTGGAATATTCCGAGCAGACATTGGCGTTGGCTCAATCACTCGGTTATCAATCGGTGTTTTGGAGCTTTGCCTACAAGGATTGGGATACCAAACAGCAACCGGAACGGTCGGCGGCGTTGCGGAAAACAGTAGACGCCTTGCACGGAGGTGCGGTGTATTTACTGCACGCGGTATCCGAAACCAATGCCGATATTTTGGGCGAATGGATTGATGAAGTCAGAGCCAAAGGTTTTACCCTTCAAGCGCTGAAATAAAATACGGTCGGCAGGCATTCCGTTTGATTTCGGGGTGCCTGTTTTTTTCTTCAAAAAATGTTTAAACCGAGCGGAAACTGTGATATGATAGACATATTCTCAACCGATTGGGGCGAAGCCATTGAGTAAAAGAATGCAGATTACCGTCCTTGCTTTCACAGCGGCAGTGATGCTGCTCAGCTTAATTGTGTATATTGTTTCGGAATCTCCGCTGATACCGAGCACGACGAGACCTGCTTCCAATGTAATCATACTGCATAACAGCTCGGCACCGTTTGCGGAGAATGCAAGCACCGTTTCTTCTCTTGTCGCGGCAGGGCAAAAGGTCAATATCAATACAGCTACGGCAGAGCAGCTGATGCAGGTGGACGGAATAGGAGAAACACTTGCCGCGCGTATCATTGCGTATCGAAAGGTTTACGGCGATTTTACGGATATTGCACAGCTGAAAGAAATCAAGGGCATCGGAGAGAAAAAATACCGAGAGATCAAAGAGCAGCTTACCGTTTCTCGGTGATTTTCGGAAAGGAGAAGCAGCTTGGAGGAATTTGTTACCCACACGCTACAGCCGATTTACGATAAAAATGCAAGGGTTTTAATTCTCGGTACGATTCCGTCGCCGAAATCCAGAGAATACGGTTTTTATTACGGTCATCCGCAAAATCGCTTTTGGAGAGTGCTGGCAGCATTGTTTCGGGAGGCGATTCCTATGACCAATGTTGCGAAAAAGCAGTTTGTTCTTTCGCATCATATTGCTTTATGGGATGTTTTGGCATCTTGTACCATCAACGGCGCCGAAGACAGCAGTATCAAAAATCCGACGCCGAATGATATCAATCGAATCCTATCGGAGGCGCCGATTCGGGCGATTATCACAACGGGGAAAAAGGCTTTTTCCCTTTATCGGAGATATTGTGAGCCGAATACGCATCGCGAGGCAATCTGCTTACCCTCTACCAGCCCTGCCAACTGCCGCAATTGCGGCTTGGAGGATTTGATTCGCGCCTATCGGGTCATTTTGGATTTTTCGGAGTGAATCGCAGGGTCTTTACATATAAAATTAACGATTTGTATGCGAAAAGGTAAAGACAAAAAGTGGTGGCTATGGTATAATGGTTTTAAAAGCAGGTTGTGCTTTTAAAACGATTGAAACACAGCTCGCTTTGCCTCGCAAATCGACGGTATAGACGCCGTCAATAGATACGCATTTAAAAAATGAGTATAAAATGTATGTTTATACATTTTATGTATATTTACTGAAGCAAAAGGATGGATGTGCAACATGGAAGCAAAAATTCCGGAAATCAGCGGTACCTTAAGAAAGTTTATGTTAACGGTTCCGGAGATTATCAATACCTGTAGCGGCATTAAGCTGTTCGGAAAGGTGATTAAATCAATTGTATTTACGACCGATATCTGTATTATTCGTAATGTCAATGCCGATGCGGTAATTGCGGTATATCCCTTTACCCCGCAGCCGATTATCACGCAGGCGGTGATGCTTGCTGCGGATAAACCGGTTTTCTGCGGCGTCGGCGGTGGGCTGACTCAAGGGAAAAGAGTGGTCAATCTGGCACTGCACGCCGAGTTTCAAGGAGCGGTCGGCGTGGTGCTGAATGCTCCTACGAAAAATGAGGTGGCTCAGATGGTGCATGATACCATCGACATCCCGATTGTCATTACTGTTGTGAATGACAATGACGATATCGGCGCACGGCTGGAGGCGGGCTGCAGTATTTTGAATGTATCTGCCGCAGGACAAACGGCTGCGGTGGTACGAAAAATACGGGCGGAATACCCGGAAGTGCCGATTATCGCCACCGGAGGTCCTACTGAGGAATCAATTGCGGAAACCATTGCCGCGGGTGCAAATGCAATCACCTGGACGCCGCCGAGCAACGGAGCGGTATTCAAGGATATCATGGATGCCTATCGAAAGGTGCAGCCGCACCCGTAAAAAATCGGTGCTT
>CAZFQM010000320.1:0-2249 GCA_964520995.1 uncultured Oscillospiraceae bacterium | reverse complement strand
AAAAGTAGGTTGCAAAGGTGCTGAGATTCTTCAGCGGAACCAGACTTTGCTCGTAAGAGGTAATGTCGTTGGAGGTGACCTGATAGCTGTCCGACAACCCCATTTCACGGCAATCAGCCTCGAATTTTTCCAGTGTTTCGGTGTCCTTGAGGTAGTATAAACCGGTTTCCTGACAGCGCAGAGCCGTCGTGCTTTCTCTGCCGGTGGTTTCGCCGGTAGAGGTTGTCGCAACCGATTCCGACTTTTCGACCACCGATTTCAGCGCTTCATAGCTGACATAGATTTGATTTGCGGGGTCGGTCGAGGTCGAAAAGCCGCCCATCCCGAGCCCCATATCCGCTTCCGAGGCGGTTGTCTCATAAAGACCGACGATTTGGAACGCGTAGGCTTCTTCTTCATCATTGGGATTTGCCAGAGTGATGGTGTCACCGACCGCAAGGTCATTGTAAGCTGCCAGCTCACTGTTGATGACGCAGGAGAGGGTAGCGCTTCCCTCTTCAAACATTGCGCCGTCGGTGATTTTGGATACGCCGTCGTTAAAGTCCGTCATAGCATCGTAGGAATTGTATCCGATAACGGTGAAGTCTCCCTGGTTTCCCATGCCGCCGAAGCCGCCCTTGCCCGGCATATCGGGACGATCGCTTCGACCCGTCTGTTGGCTCTCCGTGGAGGAGTCGGTTTCGGTGCTGTCATCGGTGCTTACCGGCTCCAAATCGCCCGATGCGTCTACCGAGGCGGAAATCGTGTAGGTGAATTTGTCAACATAGGATGATGCCGCATAGGTTTTCATCTCGTCAATCGAGAGCGATTCGATGTTTTTCATCTGCTCCCGAAAGCTTGAGGCGTCCGCTTTGTCGCCGTTTTGCATGAGCGCTTGACGGTCAAAGGAGATGGTGGCTGTGATGCTCAGTGCTTCTAAGCCCTGTTCCTCTGCTTTTTTTGCCGCATTGCGGATGCTCAGACCGATGCAAGCCGAGATGGCGATGACCGCAACGATAATACCGATTAAAATATTTCTTCCTTTCGAGCGAGAAATACTTTTCCAAGCATTTTTGATGATGTACATTTTTTGATATCCCGTCCTTTGATAGAATTATTTTTGCCTCTTGTCGTCATCCGAGAAAATGTCGATGCTTTGCGGAGTGTCTGATTTTTCGGCGTTCGATTTGCTTGTGAAGCATGGACAACAATCCGATTAAGCCGCCGGCGAGCAGAATACCGCATACCGATAACAGCGCCGAAGCATTTTGACTTTCTGTAAGGGATTCGGTGACCCAGGAATCCGGAGAATGCTCGATACTTTCGGTGGCTTCGGCACTTTCGGCAAGAGAAAAATTCTTCAGCATTTCTATCTGCGCATCGGTCAGCCCCAAGGCGGCGAGCCGATTCAGCTCCGTATCGGTTAATCCCTCTTCACCGGCTGTGTTGATGATTTCCAAAGCCTCGGAAACAACATTTTCCGAAAGAGCGGAGCCTGTCATCTCCTGCGCATTGCCGTCGGAAAGCGCAAAAACGCCATAGCAGCAAAAAAGGCTGAGTAGGAGCAGGACAAAAAGAATTGTTTGAGCCTTTGCTTTTCGCATCCGTCTTTCCTCCTTTGGAAAATCACGACAAGTGACATTCTTTCGAGATTTATTATATAAGCGCTGTTTGATGTATGTTTGTCCGCTTTGTGAATGCTGTGTGAATCAAAAAAGGAGCAGATGACGGTGCTTTGTCATCTGCTCCTTTGGATAAGGCTATGCTTATTTTAAGTAATTGAGGATACCGTTTAGAATACCGGTTGCTATTTTTTCCTGTCCCTCTTCGCTGTTCAGCAAGCGTACCTCTTTGTCGTTGGAGATAAAGGCGGTTTCAATTAAGACGGATGGAAAGGTTCTGCCGCGATTTACCGCAAAGCGATTGTTGTGCGGCCCGCGATTGTTGAGGCCGGTAGCGGCAGCGATTCCCGCCGATATTTCACGGGCAAGCGGCATGGAGAACGGAGTGGTATACCATGCCTCGGTGCCGCCGGCGGTACCGGTGGTTGAATTGCAATGAACCGACAGCATCAATTCCGCTTGGAAGCGTTGCCCAGCCTTGTAGCGATCGGGTAAGCCGCCGGCGCTTGCCTTGTATTTTGCGCGCTCTTCCTCGGTGAGATATTCGACCACCGCTCCCTGTGCGCGAAGCTTCTCGACCAGCTTTTTCACAATGGCGAGATTGATATCCGCTTCCTTGACGATATGGGTTTCGTCGTTTTCCAGATA
>CAZFQM010000319.1:1630-2251 GCA_964520995.1 uncultured Oscillospiraceae bacterium | reverse complement strand
AGTCCGTTCTGCTCCTGCTCGATATCATAAAGCTGTGTATAGCAATAGCCGAACAGACAGGGATTATTCAGCAACGCATCGGTCAAGCCTTTCAGCCTGGTATAGAATTCTTCCTTGGTTTTTGGCCCGTTTCCGTAGCTCCATCCGGAATCGTCTACCCCCCAGCCGATACCGCCGTACTCGCTGACAAAAATCGGCATTCCCTTTTTATAGGGCTGTCTTTCGGCAAATCGGTCGGTGATGGTTCCGTCCACCGCAAGAGAGTCATAGCAAGCCGCCAGCTCTTTCGGGTCCTGCGCATAATTATGCACATCGAAAATGTCGGTCATAACATGGAAGCAACCACTGCTGTCGATACAGGGGCGAGAGGGGTCCATTGCTTTGGTTACCTTATAAGTCAAGGACAGCATTTCGTCATATTGCTTCCGTCCGCAGTTATCCCAGGTTTCGTTAAACGGACACCAGCCGATGATAGAGGGATGATTGCGATCCCGCTCCAGCACCTCCATCCACTCCGGCAGAATATTGTAAAGCAACTCCGGACTGCTGATATCGGTTCCCCAGCTGGGATATTCTCCCCACACCATATAGCCCTTTCGGTCACAATGGTACAAATACCGC
>CAZFQM010000319.1:0-1620 GCA_964520995.1 uncultured Oscillospiraceae bacterium | reverse complement strand
AAAGACCTTTTCGTGCGGACGAGCGCCGTTAAAGCCGACCGCCAGTGCCAGCTCGATGTCCTCCTCCAGTGCTTTGTCCGACGGTGCCGTGTAAAGTCCGTCCAGATAAAAGCCCTGGTCCAGAACCAAACGCTGAAAGACCGATTTTCCGTTGAGCATAAACTTATAGCCGTCCATCCGAATCGAGCGCAGACCGAAATAGCTTTTCACGCAATCTTGTCCATAGCTTAATTTCACATCATACAACCGTCCGTGTCCGAGCTCCCACAGATGAATTTCCTGCAGGGCAATGGTCAACGAAGCCTGCTCCCCGCTTACCGAGATCGAAGCGCTGCCCATCGGCTTCCCTTCATAAAACACCTCAGCCAAAAGGGTTCCCGCTCCCGAGGTCACCGCATCAATGGTCACGATGCCGTTTTCCGCATCGGTATGATAGGTAACCGAACGCAGATAGGTTTGCGGCAAAAACTCCAGCCATACCGTCTGCCAAATACCGGTGGTACGGGTATACAAGCAGCCTGCCGATGCGTATTCGTAGCTTTGCTTTCCGCAGGGGATCATCAAATCGCGTGCATTATCCTTGGCGTGCACCACCAGCAGGTTTTCTCCCTCCCGCAGCAGCGCGGTGATATCCATTGAAAAGGAGCTGTAGCCGCCGCGATGTTCTCCGCAAAAGCTGCCGTTGACAAAAATTCTCGCCTCATAATCCACCGCCCCGAAATGCAGCATAACGTGTCCCGCCAGCTGCTCTGCCGTCACCGTTATTTTTCGCCGATACCAGATTGAAAACAGATAATCAATATTCTCGATTCCGGAAAGCTTACTCTCCGGGCAGAAGGGGACCTCGATTTTTTTCGTATAGGAAGCCTCGGGAAGCTGCATTCCCCTTGCTTCTCCGCTGGCTCCGTAATCGTATTCAAACTCCCACGGACCGTTTAAGCATTCCCAATTATCCCGCATAAACTGCGGCTTCGGATGTTCTGTTCTGTATGCCATACTTTCACTGCTCCTTGCATATGTTTTTCTGTCTTATTGTTTTTAATACCGAACGATTTCCCGCGGCAGAATCGTTTTTTCCCGATAGACCGCAGAGCTTGTTTTGCTTCGGTTATATACCAAAACCGTACCGTCCTCATAGGTTGTAATGCTCAAATCGCCCTCATATCGATGGGAAGCAATCAATTTGCTCTCCAAGCCCGCTTGCGCCACGGAAATTATGCGGTGAGCTTCCTGAATTTCCGCTTTTCGGTTGTCATAGCAGGAATCATACAAAAACGCCAGGTTGGTATCGGTCAGTCGGTCACTGCCGCAAGCCGTCAGGCGATAGGTCGGCCGTACCCCGAATTGGGCACAGTGTGCAATTACATCCTTCTTGTCGGAAACCGTATTCAACGGAGATGAGGTCAAGTCAACCAAGCCATGTAAAACCATCGTGTAAAAAGGAACCTCACAGCTGAGGATATCCTGCTCCGAGCAGCCCATCGGAATTTCGGACAGCAGCTCCGCGCCCTCGAGCATATAAACATTGGCTCCATCCGAGCCGACAGCCGAAGCGGTCTTTTTTGTCTGTTCCAGAACAGCCGCATAATCGGATAACAGTTGCTGGCGGTCTTTCGGTAC
>CAZFQM010000318.1:0-2256 GCA_964520995.1 uncultured Oscillospiraceae bacterium | reverse complement strand
TCAAATGAAAACCGCCGAACACGGTTGGACCGATTATCTGGAAATCACGGTAAGAAACGGAAAATATGACACCGTTGTTTTCGATGCCGAAAATGCGTCGGGAGAGAAGAAGTCCCAAGACGAGGAATATAAGAAAAGTATGCTGGAGGGCAATAAAAACGCAGGAAAGGCGGAGACCTATCCTGCCGATTACTCCGAAAAATTAGCGGACAGCCTCCTTGAAAAGCAGGATATCGAGCAGGTGGATGCCGTGGCAGGAGCAACTAATTCCTCCGAGAAATTCAAAGCGTTGGCAAAAGCATTGGAGAAAAACATGAAAAAAGGAAAAACCGCCACGGTGATAGTCGAAGCACCCGCCGAGTAATTCGGACAGCTCGTTTTCCTATCGGTAAAAGCGACTTTGTTCTTCATTGCAAACCCCCATTCTCGCAAGAGAATGGGGGTCGATAAGTACCACGCCGTAACGGAGGAAGAAAAAAGATTACAGTAAAGCATTCGGGTACCATTGAGCTTTTGAAAGAACAATACCTGTTCATTCCCGAACCGCTTTTTCAATTGATTGCTTTTGGCAGCGTCGCATCATGATTCCCACAAAGATTGCCACCGCAATTTCCGTGATAGGCATCGCAAACCAAATGCTGTCCGCACCGACAACCAACGGAAGCAAATAAATCAAAGCGCCGCTGATGATTGCGCCCCGACCTACCGACACAAGAAAAGCCGTAGAGGGCTTCATCATCGCTTGGAAGTAATATGTAGAGAAAATGTTGAAAGGAAGCAGGATAAAGGAAAGCCCGTACTTGCGAATGATATCCGGCGCAATCCGCAAAATGTTGTCTGTCGGCGCCATAAAAATGTAAACAAACGCATTCGGAACAAGCTCCGCCGCAAGGAACCAAATAACACCGAATACCGCTGCCGTACCAAGCGCATATTTGAGGATCTCCCCAATCCGCCGTTTTTCTCCCGCGCCGTAGTTGGCAGAGATGATGGGCTGTGATGCCTGCCCGATACTGTATGCGCAGCATTGGGCAAAGGTGCTGATGTTGATGATAATGCCATAAACGGAGAGTGCATCTGTGTCAAGATACTTGAGAATCTGCCGATTGAAAACAATGGTCAAAATGCCCATCGCCACATCAATAAAAAAGGTAGAAAAGCCCGTTGTTCCAATATCTCTTAATTTCATAAGCAGCTTTGTGGGCTTCACGAAACGAAGTGTGTTTTTCTTCCTGAAAAAATGTGTCAGCATCATGGCAAGTGACAATACCGAGCCGATTGCCGTAGCAATTCCTGCGCCCATGATGCCCATATCCAGAGCGAACACAAAGAAATAATCCCCGAAAACATTGAATATACCGCCAAATAAAACCGCTTTCGTTGCAAGCGTGGGATCCCCATCGTTACGGAGGAACGCCGCTATCATTTGGGTAAACAAAAAGCTCGGCACAACAAACTTGATAGGTAACATATACTCCCGAGCAAGCGGAAGCAAGGTTTGTTCCGCACCAAACAGCGTAAGTAATTGCTTGTCAAAAAAGGCAACTGCAATCCAAGTAAGAAGCGCCAGTATTGCCGTTCCGATCACTGCTGCCGTAAAATACTCATTGGATTTTTTCTCATTCTCGGATGATTCGCCGCGTAACGTGCCGAACAGGACACTGCCGCCGATACCGGTGAGAAGTCCCAGACTGTAAATAATATTCCAAATCGGAGCCACAACCGCAAGTGCCGCCGTGCCGTCCGGTCCCTGATATTGTCCCACCATGGCTGCATCTACAACACCGTAGATAGACGAAATCAGCGCACTGCCAAAGGCAGCTGCCAGATATTTGAAATAAATAGGTCGAATTTTATCTGTCAAAAAGTTCATATCATTACCTCCCGGAAACCGGTACACTTTAATTTTTGCTCAAGTCAAATCCCGGCGAAAAAATGGATACAAAGATGCTGTTAAAACAAAAAAAGCCGGATAAGTACAGGTGTTTCAACCTGTTGCCTTATCCGGCTCATCATTTCCCACGAACGATTTGCCCTCCGAGCAAGCAAAGTATATTATAGCCGTTTGCCTGATAAATGTCAAGAATATCACGACGAAAACAAAGATTCTACGTTAAGAGACGTTTAATGGTTGAATTAGCATATTGAAAGACAACCCGCCGAATATCTTTCTCTGGTAGTTGTTTGTTCAATGCTCGCCGCCCCGCGACGTAAATGTTCTTTATGAAATATAATCTTGCTCTGCAATTTGATAAT
>CAZFQM010000317.1:0-2257 GCA_964520995.1 uncultured Oscillospiraceae bacterium | reverse complement strand
TAGTAGTCGCCCTCTTTTTCGGCAGGATAAACGACAAATACCTTCTCCTGCTTTTCATTCCACTCGGGGATGACACACCATACCGCATCGGAATAGGTCCAATCCGCGGCGTTGCCTTTTACTTCGCGGACAAAGAAGCCCTCGCTGAGATAAGCTTCCAGCCGAGAAGCAGGACCGGTAATCACAATCTCGCCTTTATACTCGCCCTTACCGTTGGTCGCAACCTCTGCGGTATAGGTAACGTTCGCATATTCCTCTGTATTGCTGTTGCCGATGTCGAAAAGCTCTAAGCGGAAGGTCTCGGCGGTCGGTGCGATATCACCGCCCAGGGTAACCTTTTTCACGAACGGAATTTTAACGGTTGTAACATTTTCGGTGTAGATATTGGTAAAGGTGATTTTACTCTGCGCTTCCGAGTCATCCGGCTCAAAAACGCCGTCAACCAGCTTGCCCTTTAAGCAATCGAATTTAACGTCGGGCATCGTCTCAACCTCATCGGTAAGTGCATTTACAACCTCATCCTGATGGAAGAATACACACCATACCGTTTCATCATAGGTCCAGCCTTCATCAAAGCCTTTTTTCTGTCTGACCACAATGCCCTCATGCAAAAGGAAAAAGGTCTTTTCGTAATCGTTATTCACGACAGTCAGCTTGCTGTCAAAGCTGCCTTTTCCGTTGGTGGTGGTTTTTGTTCCGCCGAAGGTGAAATCTGCAATCGGTGAATTGCTGCCTATCTCGGCATTCAAGATTTCAAGCTCAAAATTGCCCTCTGCGGGAGCAACGTTTCCGCCTTGCTCGACAATGGTGGTAACGTCAATGCCATAGGGGAGCGCTTTGAGCATGGGAAGCTTAAAGATAAACAATTTGGAGTTTCCGGACTCATTGAATACTTCCTCGCAGGCAACGCCGTTGTTGGTCAGGGTAGCGGTGAGGGCACGATCAAAATAGATGTTGTCATCGGAATTGTTGGGGTCGAACAGATCGGGGTGCTCGGAGAAGTCTATTCCGCAATAGTATTGTTTGTCTGCCCGGAAAAAGGAATCTGTTGTTTCGGTAAAGTCACTCTTTGCGTTCGGATCTTTTTTCGTGGACTCATAAAAAGTTGTTGAATTGACAAAGGCAATGCTTTTTTCGCCGACAGCCTTCGCGGAGATGACCGTGTTTCCGTAGGCATAATCCAAAAGCGTAAAAGAGGTGGAAGTAATGTTTCCCTCTTTGTTTGTGGTTGCCGCCATTGCCGACATCGGAAGCAGTGACAGCAGCATCATGGCAGCAAGCAAAACGCTTGTTAAGCCTTTTGTGAATGATTTTGTTTTCATAAAAAATCCTCCTTAAATTTTAAAGTAAGCTTTAATATTGCGCGTTTAACCGAATCTGCACCTCACCGCCTTTACATATAATGCTTTTCCGCAACGCGGACAATATCGGGAATCGGTGGCAAGCACCGTGCCGCATTTATCACAGCAGAGATGCTTTTCACGATAACGATCGTAAAGTGTTTTGGAAAGCAGCCGCATCCCGCATTCGGGACAGGCGGAATGCTTTTCGCTCACCACGGCGCCGCAGGAAGGACAAACCTTGATGCGCTTCATGATGTTCGGACCGTAGCCGCATTTTTCCAGCCAATCGATTTTTGCTTTTGCCGTCATGGTAAAGCCCCTCCTTCATAATGCAGCTTTTTGTTGCATACAGGACAAAAACGTACATCCGCAGCCACCTTGGCTCCGCAAAATTTGCAATAGCCCGTTTCATGCTCAAAGGGAGCGCAATCGGTGCATTCGAAAACCTCCGGGTTGTAAACGGCTGAGATGACCCATTTTCCGCATTTATGGCAAAGGTTGAAATGAGCCTTTCCCTCATTTTCCCAGGCAAGCAGCAGCTCCTCCTCGGGAGTAGCCGCTTGATACGGACGTGTGGTACAAACATGAGCACCCGACACATCACAGTAAAATTTGTAGCGATTTCCTCCGATATCGGTAACGATTTTATAGGTGGCGGTTTTTCTTTGCTCCCCCATCATTAATCCTCCTTTCGGGAAACAAGGCAAGCTTCGGTTTATTTGAACATTACCTTTGACTACTACAACATAATCTGTTATAATAAATTTAAAAGCACGATGTGCTTTTAAATTTATTGAAACGCTGCTCGCTTCGCTGCGCAAGTTGTTTGCGTTTGAATAAAAATCTTCAAGCACGATGCGCTTTTAAATTTATTGAAACGCTGCTCGCTTCGCTGCGCAAGTTGTTTGCGTTTG
>CAZFQM010000316.1:0-2265 GCA_964520995.1 uncultured Oscillospiraceae bacterium | reverse complement strand
ATCCGGCATAGGTGATTTGCTGTAAATCGCCCTTGAATCGGATTGGACAGCAAATCGTTCTGCCGGATTGCAGAGAGGTCGGCTTCCAGTTCCTTCAGCTTCTTGCCATCCCGCAAACCAAAGCGGTTTTTCAGCACATTGGTGTCTTGATAGCAATAGATGGATCCAGAAGTGGTGTAGACATCGTATTTTCCAAAGCCCTTATCCATTGGTACCTACTCTCAAAAGGCCGTAACGCTCCAAGATGGAGGATACCGCAGTATCAGCGTTCATAGTGCCGTTGGACATCTGCTCACACAGGCGCAGGGCCTCCTTGCTGGGAGTCAATTTCTCGATGGCATGGGTGGCCAGAGTATATTCAATTTGCTGATTGCTCTGTCGTGTCATACGCTGACCTCCTTAATGTCTTTATCACAGTATATAGCACATAACGCAAAAAATCAAATATAACTATTTCCTCTTGCAAAAAATACGCTGAAAAGTAATCGAAGCTATTTGACCTGAACGGCCCGCAAAGCCATAATAGATGCTAACAAAAAACCGTGGTATAATGCAAATAACAAGCCAAAGCGTTGCGGGCGGATTCCGTCCACCGCAGGAGGGGAGCTGATTGCAATCGATGCCCACAATTATTTTATAAAACTATTGATGTTTTCGGTAAGCGAAAGTGATCGTATGCTGCTTTATGGATTCTGTACCCCCACAACGCAGCCGCCCTTTGCCTGGAAGCGGCGTGAAGTCACCAAAGCGCGTCAAAGTATTTGGAGTGCAATTTTGTCGGAAACGGAAACGACCGCTTTCATCAATTCCCTAACCCAGCCGGGACTCATTGCGTTAAGCGGTGAATTGTCATTTCGGTCGCCCGAATTAGTTGAACGCCCTGCCGTGCTATCCAACGATGGCAAGGCAAAAGAGCCCGACCCTGTCTCCGAGTTTGGTGGAAACTCTCGCATAGCCGTATTCCATTATACCGACCTCCCAATTTATCAGTGGATAAATTGTAAGCCAGTTGCCGACCCTCCCGCAGTCCCGCAAGCTGCAATTAAAAGGTATTTGCCTATGCCTCTAAATCAAAGCTAAAATGGAAACGAGTAGTCATCCCAAGATGGTTGACTACTCGTTTTTCGCGTCAAATTAGCTCTGTTGCTCTGACCGGCTGCCATGTGCAGAGCTCTGCCATCTTTTCCGACTCGGTATCTGGGAGCTGGACAAAGTCCTCGACCTTCTCGTTCGGAAACAGGCTCCGGCAATACAGCGGCATCATACCGTGCGGCACCACGCCGACTTTCTCCGTCCCACGCAGTCGCGCCTTTAATAGCTCCGCTTCGCGGTGCACAACAGGAATGCCTGCGCAGTGCAGGGCGAGGAAAAACCTGACCGTCTCTGCGAAGCGACAGATGGACTTGCCCGACAGACACAGGTAGTACCCGCCAGCATCCCGCATGGCATAGAGGGAAATGCGTGAGAGCCATCCTCCGCGGCAGACCTCCCACGGGTGCGCACCCAACCGCTCCACCGAATCGTACCATCTGTCAAATTCCTCGGGCGAGTCCGGCGCAATGTCGGTAAGGCCGCCGTGACGGCCGTCCGCATATTTAAGATACTGTTCCCGCGGCGTCAGCTCCGTCACCTCGCACCCATTTGCCTGATAGCCCATGGCGCAGAAGCGGAAGAAATCGTTGGCAGTCATTTGCGCCAATCGTCCCACCGCATCGCTGTCCTCCTCTGCAAAGTCGAGGAAAGCACCTACATCATCCTGCGTGAGTACACCGACGCACATCTCCCGCTCTTCCGGGTACAATTTCCAGTAGTCCCTTCGCAGGATCGTCCCCGCGCGATACTTTGCCGGCAGCTCACGCGCAACGATGGCGTTGTATGTGCCTTCGCTGAGCGCCTCAATACAATACCGAGCCGACTCGATGAGCCATTCAACAAGGTCTGAAATGTCAAGGGTGTCGGCACCGTTCGGCACTTGACCGTCCTGCTCCACGATTTGGCGGTGATGCAGGAACACCGCTCGGTAATGGCTGTCTCCGACAACGGAGAGGTCGTACCAATCAACCTCATCGGGAAAGTGCTCCCGCCAGTAGTCCTCATAGCACGCATAGCTGTTGACCGAGTCATCTTTGGAAAGGCTCTCAAAACTGCCGTAGTGCGCAGCGAAGTCATCTATCGTCCCGCGCTTTGCGCGGAGCCACAGCGAGCGGGCTCCATTCTCCGAAATCGGCTTCAACTGCCCGAGCAGCGCAAACAGTTCGTCCAGCA
>CAZFQM010000315.1:0-2275 GCA_964520995.1 uncultured Oscillospiraceae bacterium | reverse complement strand
AACATCTATCATAAATCAAGAACCATTCCAACGCTTACTGTATTTTATCCGTATAAGGAGGGTATGCTATGAACAAAACAACAAGCAGTATCGCCAAGGGCATGGCAGCAGGTGTCGCGGTCGGCGCAGTGACATATATGATGACAAATTCAAGTCGGAAAAGAAGCAAGGCAATCAAAAAAGGAACCGGAAAAGCCATCAAGGCTGTCGGTACCATTGTTGACAATGTGACGATGATGATGAAATAAGCAGAAGATACTGTCGCAGGTGAGATAGAATCATCTGCGACACTGCTTTTTTCAGGTCGTTGCCGCAACCGACATAAAATGCTTGATTTCACTTTCCACCTGTGCTTTTACCTCATCCTCCGGCCAAAACAGCGATTGGTAGCTGTAAAGAAAAATACCACTGCAACGCTTGCTTGCCCGAATCATTTCATACTGCCGCATTAAGATGTCGCTGTGATCGGGAATATCGGTCATCCAGCCCCTTGCGCCGCAATCCTTCGGCGCAGAGCAGACCCCACCGTTTGCCCCGGTGCACGCCCACCGATCCGCTTTCCCGATTTTATAGGGCGCAGTTCCGATATACAATCGAACGGAGGGATGTGTCGCAAGCGCTTCCCAGGTTGCCAAAGCCTTGGAAAAATCGGTGGTTTCGCTTTTAAAATTATAATAAATCTGCGGACAGATATAATCCAGATAACCGGGTGTCGAACACCACCTGATGACATCGGCGTATTGATTTTTAAAATTATTGCCGACGTTTGCCTGCGGGCTGACGCCGAACAAAACCCCCTCATTGATTTTTTTAATTGCCGCATAGGTGTCGCGCAGCAGTGTATTGACATTCTCCCTCCGCCAAGCATCTGCTTCCAAGCTGCCACCCTCCTCTACATAAGCTTGATACAGGGTGCTGTCAAAGACGGCGTCGGTAGTCGGATAAAAATAATCATCAAAATGAATCGCATCAACGGGATAATATCGGACAACCTCCTCTACCCCCGCAACGATGAGACGACGCACCTCTTCTACCCCCGGATTATAAAACCACCGTCCCGACAGATTCACAATATTGATTCCTTTTTTTTCATTATGCAGCCACTTGGAAAAAGGGTATTCCGTGCCGATGATTTTGCCTTCCTCCTCGGTTACAGCGCGGTAGGGATTGATCCAGGCATGAAAGGACAGCGCAAGCTGATGTGCCCTTGTCACCATGATTTCAAGAGGGTCATAGCCCGGATTCTCTCCGACTCCTTTTGCATATGCCGACCAGGGAAAATAGTTTGACGGGTAAATCGCATCTCCGTAGGGGCGTATATGCACCACCACGGTATTCAAACCCAGTTCTTTGACGTTTTGAAAAGCTTGGGTGATCGATTCGGTGAACTCCGCCTCGGTTTTCCCCTGCAAAAGAGTCTTTAACTCAAGATAGGATATCCAAACCGCCTTTGTCTCTCGATAATTTTTCGGCGTATAGGAGGTAACGGCTTGTCTGCCGAACTTGTCCTGCTGTTCCTCCGAAGAGGTCGGAAGCCGATAAGCACCCCGAGAGCCCATCTCGGAGGAATCATCCTGCGAAATCCATTCACAGCCCGACAACAATATTGCCAGCGCCGCCGACAGCAGCAAAAGCAGGAAACCTTTTTTCTTTTTTCCTTTCTTCATTTCAATCCCCATTTCTTTTTATTCGTTCCGAAAAAGCAAATTCCTTTACCATGCACAGCCGCTATTCCTCAAACACCGTTTCGACAATCCGCTCACTTTCCGACGGAGAATATCGCCATTTGCGGAGATGTCCCTCGGTTAAAAAATATCGATACTCCGACGGCTGATAGACCGCATCGAAGGCATCGACAATAATCAATTTGACCTTCATTTTTTCCGGAATCAGGCTTTTTATGTAAACGCTTGCCTGCTGTCCGACTTTTACATTCTCTCTCAGCTCTGCCAGACCCGCAAGATTCGGTGTCAATTCGACGAATATGCCGTAATCCTCAATCGAACGTATCATTCCCGCTACCGTTTCTCCTGCGGCAAAATATGCGGCATTTTCCTGCCAATTTCCCAACAACTCTTTATGGCTCAATGAAATTCGATGCTCTGCGTCGATGGTCTTTACCACCGCACGGATATATTGACCTACGGCAAATCGGTCTCTCGGATGTGAAATTCTGGAAACCGAAGCCGCATCAATCGGAATCAAAGAGGAAATGCCGCATCCGATATCCACAAAAGCGCCGAAGTCAATGACATTGCGCACAGTGCCCTTCAGT
>CAZFQM010000314.1:0-2295 GCA_964520995.1 uncultured Oscillospiraceae bacterium | reverse complement strand
GGATGTGGTTTCCACCCGAACCATGTAAGCATCGGTTAGGATGCAGGCGGCTTTGGTGGCTTTCCAGCCCATGGTAGAGCGCTGATTGAGCGGGTCCGCCGTTCCGGAGGAGCCGCGTGGCTTGATGATCATCTCCAGCCCACCGCCCTCAATCGAGGTGGTACCGTAAGCGTCGGCACCGAGAAAGAGGGTGGAGTAGATGTCGATAGAGCCTTCACCGGCACTTTTAAAGATTTTCGCCTCCGAGCTTTCCACAAAGCGAACACCGCAGATACGGCCGATTTCGCCCGAATAGAAGTTTGAGGCGTTGTAGGTGTTGGGTGCTTCCCATTTGGGGTCGTTCATCAAATCGTCGGCTACATCGGGATGAATGATTGCCACATAATCTCCGTTGATTTTTTTGGCATTCATCCGCTTGAGGGTGGTTACCGCGCGTCTGACCGCCTTTACCGTTAAGACATCCTCTGCGGTCAACGCCGAGCGGGAGGACTTGGTGCCGTCACCGTATTGGACGTTTGTGCCGCTGTTGAGCACCTCTCTGACGATACTGTCAAGGGAGGCACCTGCCTGGTCGCCCAGCACTCTGCCTGCTTCGGCGATATTGTTGTCGATTGCGGTCATATCCAGCATATCCGAGGTGGTCACGTAATCACCGTATTGGGAGACCGTTGCGGTTACCTTCTCCCAATCCAGGTTCTTTCCGTCGGGAGTGACTCCCTCTGTCAGAGCGGTTGTTGTTTTCGGGAAAGGGTTCAAGCGGCGGAATTCGATTGTTTTTCCCTCTCCCTGCGGAATCAGCTTTTTCTGTCCGAACTGGTCGTGCACCAGATTCGGCACGGCGTTTTTGATGACAACTCTGTCATAGAAGCTTTTCATCTGCGGAGTCATGTTTTTTCCGCTCTCGGTTTGGGTAGTGGTGTTGATGTTTGGGTCGGCAAACAGCTGTAGATTCATCAAAAAGGTCCTCATTTCCTGTTAAAATTTGTTTTTCAGAGTATGATGCTTTCTCCCTTTTGCGCGCGGTCAAGCAATGCATCGATTTCCTCGTTGTTCATTGCCGCCACATCGGGAGCGGGGTTGCCCGAAATGCCGTTATGCAATGCGTTTTCGTGGGGACGGTTGCCCCTGGCGACGATGTTGTCGATAATCTGCTTGCCGGTTCTTTTGGCAAGCTTTTCGGCAATTTCGTTCAAGTGCAATGCGGCATATGCTTCGGTCACGCTGAACCCGTTTGAGAGTAGCGTTAAGAATTTGCGGTCTTTTGCAAGCTCTTCGACGTTGACATCTCGGTAAAGAACGGCATCCTGCTTCGGTATTGCGGCAAAATCCCGTTCCAACGCTTCGGTGACCTTGGCGGAGGAGAAGCTCAGAGGCTCGGGAGAAGCGGTCTGCCCATCCGCTTTTCGAGTCTCATCGACATGGTCGAAAAGATGACAAAGTGCTTCTCTGTCCGATACACTGACGGCGTGTTGAAGCTGCTGTAGCATCGGCTCCAGCTTGTTTAGCGTGGCTTCAGCCTTTCTTGCGTTTTTCAGCCTTTGCCCCAGGATGCGGTCAAAATAGGTCTGATATTCCTCTTGGGTGGCAAATACCTTAAACGGAGCCTGTTCGGCGGCAGCTGTGTCCTCATTGACGGAGGAAGTCTCCGCTTCGTTCGGAGGCAGCCGAAAAGATTTTTCTTGATTCATTGTCATGGCCATTCCTTTCTGAGATTTTCCCAACCGACGCGGAGAAGTCTCGATAAAAGCCGGATCCTTGCTTTCCATCGGCGGCTTCTCCCTTTTTGGCCTACGCGGCGAGCGGGGAAGAAAAGCTTCTTCCGCTTTTGTAAAACAGCGTGGTTGGGCGTTTTTGATGCGGCGCAGTTTATTGTCTTATGCCGGACGGACAAGTCAGACGGATGTGGTCGGGATACGCGTCGGCGATGGATAGCAGGCTGCTCATTACCGCCTTGGCTATTGCAGCGGCGGCAGGGGAGGATAAGTCGAGCGATACGCTTTCTCCCTTTACCGCAATGGCGGCGGGAGCTTGTTGTCGGATTCCTTCTGTTAAGGTATAATACAGTGCCGACACAGCTGCACAGACGATGTCTTTTCCCCTTTCGGCGTAGGCTGCATGACCGTGAAAATCAATTTGCAGCTTGTTTTCCGATTGCTTTAGCTTTACCGTAAGCATTGCCTCACACTCCGTTTCCGCATTACAGCCGATAAAAAAGCTGCCAATCAGAATGGAATCTGCTTGACAGCTTTTTTATTCTGTTTTGCTATTATAACAATATCATATAAGGAATAGGAC
>CAZFQM010000313.1:0-2332 GCA_964520995.1 uncultured Oscillospiraceae bacterium | reverse complement strand
GAATTTGAAGAAAAGGTCAATCCTTTTATTTTCTTTGCAACGAACGGTTGCGGCGATTATTATTGCTATCGTGTTTTGGAAAACGGCGAAACAGATTCATCTGCAATATACATTTGGGAACATGAACTTTTTGAAACTCGTGAGGTAGCAAAAAATATTGCCGATTTGATAACCAAATATTACAACGATGAACTGTAATCGCACCCAATTCCGATTTGTTCGATTAACTATAGATAGGATTGATTGTTTTAGTACCACCCCGAGCGGGGTGGTGCTTTTCGTTGTCGAAAGCAGAATCGGCTTTCAGCTTTTTTCGGGGAGTGAGGCGGGAAAGGAAACCGTAAATTCGGTGCCCGCTTCGGCGGAGCTTTCTGCGGAAATCGTACCGAAATGACTTTCGGTGATACTTTTGGCAATCGCCAAGCCCAATCCGAAGCCGCCCTCCCGCACGCGCGCTTTATCCGAGCGATAAAAGCGCTCGAAGATGTGCGGAAGCTCCTCCTTGGGAATTACAGCGCCGCTGTTGCGGACATAGAGTACCACGTTGCCTTGTCGGCTAAACAGACGTAACAGAACCTGTCCGTGCTCTCCCGCATATTTACAGCCGTTGTCCAGAAAGATATGGATGAGCTGCTTTAATTGCGTGGGGTCGCCTTTGATATAAAGCTCCGGTTGAATGTCCGCCTCCAGCTCGATTTGTTTTTCGTAGGCAATCGGCTCGAATTGCAGCAGCACGCTCCAGGTAAGTTCGCTGAAAGAGATCGGCACCTGAAGCAGAGCGGCTTGCCCGGCATCTCCTTGCGCCAGGAACAGCATATTGTCTATCAGCTTTCGCATATGCTCTGCTTCCTCCTCCGTGCTGACCAACCACTTTTTTTGATTGGCGACGGTATCGTTTTGATGTGACAGCAGGATGTTGTTGTTCGCCAGGATTACGGTCAGCGGCGTTTTCAGCTCATGGGAAGCATCCGCAATAAACTGCTGTTGCTGCTTCCATGCCTTTTCCACCGGCTGTACGGCAAGCCCGGACAAAAACAAGCTGATAAAGAGGATTGCGACCATGCTGCATCCGCCGACCGCCAGTGAGGTAAAAATAAGCTGACGGAGTGATGCATATAAATATTCAGAGTCCGCAAATGCGATTTTCGTCCCGCCGAAAAAGGCACGCTTTCGGTAAAACAGAGAATATCCCGATAAGCTGCCTTGCTCTGCTTTCGCCGTGAAAGCGGCTTGTGCGGCTTGTGACAGCAGATCGTCGGATAAAGCGGCAATGCTTTGAAAGGATTGTGTTATCCTGCCGTTGTCATCAACGATGACCGTACATACCGCAATAAAATTTTGATTGGCAGGCTTCTTTTGCGGTTCCTCCGGGAGCGGCGGCTCGCGCTTGTCGGAATGCTGCTCTGTTGCCAATTGCAGTGCGCGATAAATATCGGATTTCAGCGATTGATAGGAGGTCGTGCAGACAACGGCAAACACCGCAATCAGCACGATTCCCACAAATGCCATATTGATCAAAACGATTTTTCGTTTCAGCCTTTTTAACATCATACGCCGTTCACCTCAAGATGATATCCGATTTTGCGCAGAACCGCAATGCTGACTCGAGAGCCTAAAAAGAATAATTTCTTTCTTAAAAAGGAAATATAGGCCTCCACGTTGTTGTCCTCGGCACCCGATTCGTAGCCCCAAACCTTTACAATCAAGGTTTCCTTGGTTGTAACCTGCGGGGAGCTTGCCATCAACAGTTTCATAATCTCAAATTCCTTGTAGTTCAAGTGAACCGATTTGGTGCCGCATGTTAAGTCGCAGGAGGAAAGCTTCAAGGTCAGATCCTCAAAGTTCATTTCGTCCAGGATCACCTCTCCCTGTCGTCTGGTCATGGCGCGCAATCTGGCAAGCAACTCCTCGGGTGCAAACGGCTTGGTCATGTAGTCATCGGCGCCGCTGTCGAGTCCCGTCACCTTGTCGGAAACGGCGTCCTTGGCGGTCAGCATTAAAATCGGCGTTTGATTTTTTCGGCGGCGCAGCTCGGTCGCTACTTCAAAGCCGTTTTTCTTCGGGAGCATGACATCCAGGATTACAGCATCGTAGATGCCGCTTAAAGCGTAGTCCAGACCGTCCTGCCCGTCATGAGCCACATCGACCATGTATTTGTTTTCGAGCAATATTTGTTCCAATGCCTCTGCTAATCTGATTTCATCTTCTACCACTAAAATCCTCATTTGCAAACCCTTTCACAAGCATTTTGATGATTCCTTACGCATCTATCTATATTATACATGAGCATCTGTGGGAATCGCAATCATTTTATGATAAAAAGCTGAAATAA
>CAZFQM010000312.1:0-2334 GCA_964520995.1 uncultured Oscillospiraceae bacterium | reverse complement strand
TATGGTTTACCAAAGAAATCATCCAAAGCGGTTGGAATTATTTGGTGGTGGATCTGAAAAAAGATTATACGCCCGGTCAATCTTACAAATCAAGCGTAGACGGAGTAGAGTGTGAAGTAACTACGGGAGAAAAAGCAAAAGTGGATTTCAGCAAGATCGATTGGATCGTGTTTGATATTGTCGCAGGCGGATCAATGACATGGAAAATGGATTACGTGCAGATTGTTGATCTGGCAGTAAAGCAGAACGGTCCGACCGAACCGACACCGGCAGGAACCGCTTCAGTCCCCGCTGCTTCTTCGACAGCCGATATTTCCGCCCCTAATCGTGTAAGTAGCAATACAATAGTCAGCACCGCTTCCGACAAGCCGTCAACCTCTGTCGGCACAACCAACACAACGTCTCAGCCAATTGATACATCCGGAGAAGCGATAACAAGCTCGGAATCGGAGACAGAATCAAAATCGGAGCAAGATGATGTGACATCAGAGATCATATCGGACAGCAATGCGAGCCTGTCCGATGTGGATACAAACGGAGAAGCTCCGCAAAGCAACGCGGGCTTGATAGCCGGAATCATTGTTTTAGCGGTTGCGGTATTGGGCGGTATTGCGGCAGCAATCTATTTCCTGGTCATTAAGAAAAAACAGAGTTAACACAAAACGCGGAAACTGTTCGGGAGCGATTGGAGAAAGGAAGATCAGATTTTGAAACATACCGGATATCATGCACTAACGGCAATCATATGTATACTGAGTTTACTGTTCCAAGTTCCGCAGGTTTCCGCGGACTCTCCTGCCGTTTCTGCCGGCGGAGATATTGCCGAGCTTCTCTTGACCGATGCCGATACTGAAGTTGATTACAACAAGTATGATGAAAAATATCAAAGCATCCCTTTCGGCACAGAAGTGATAGAGCTATTCCCCGAGTCGGAAGCAGATACAGCGGTGTACGAAAGCAAGACCTGTGCCGTGGATGACGGAGAAACACCGATTAGCTTCCGATTTCGGTTGGAACAAGAGGCTCGTTACATAATCAGTGTCGAATACTATACTGTTGCGGGAGAGGCGAACAATATCGAACGCGAGCTGAAAATCAACGGAGAGATTCCTTTTTCAGAAGCGAAATTGTTCCGATTTAATCGCATATATCAAGATGCGGTAACCTATGATGACGGATTTGAATTTGATGATTTCGGCAATGAAATTCGTCCGTTTCAAACGCAAACGTCCTGCTATCAGGATTTCGCATTATCCTCAATCGGCAGTTATTATACAGAACCGTTTTCCTTTTATTTTCCGGCAGGAGAAAACACTATCACTTTTTCTTACATCAGAGAAAGCTTTGCGGTTTCAAAGGTTACTTTAAAGCCGGCGGAAAGCCTGCCCTCTTATGCAGAGGTCAAAAAGAGCTATGCGCAAAAAGGATATACGGCAGCGACGGGAAATCAGCTTGTAAAAATCCAAGCTGAAAATACTTATCAAAAATCAACGCCTTCCGTTTATCCGATTTCCGACCGAACTTCTGCTGCCAGTGAACCGTTTGACCCTTACCATATCCGGTTAAACACCATCGGCTCTTCCAACTGGAAAAGCCCGGGAGATTGGATCTCCTGGAAAATTACTGTGCCCGAAAGCGGGCTATACCGTATTGCTTTACGGCAAAGGCAGAACTTAACCTCGGGCAGCTTTGTTTCCAGAAAGCTGTATATTGATAATGAGGTCCCTTTTACGGAAGCAAAAAATCTGCGGTTTGTGTATCATGCGCAATGGCAGTGTACCGTGCTGGGCAATGATGAAGAAGCCTTTGAGTTTTACTTTGAAGCGGGCAAAACCTATGAACTGAAATTAGAAGTTACCATAGGCGATATGTCTGAAATTTTACAGGAAGTACAGGCGAGCATCCGCAACTTAAATTACGTCTATCGGCAGATTTTGATGATCACCGGTACGACACCGGATCAGTTTCGGGATTATCATTTGGGAGATGAGCTCAAGGGCTCCATGAAAATGTTGTCTTCGGAGTCAGACCGATTGCAGACAATATTAAAAAAGATTCGCACGATTACCGGCTCTCGCGGCAGTTTTACTTCGGTAATAGAAAAAACGATTTTTCGTATTGACAGCATGTTGGAAGATCCGGATAGTATTTCGAAAACCTTTGTGGATTATCAGAACTGCATTATCGGCATGAGCTCTTGGCTGGTCACTGCGGCACAGCAGACGCTGGAATTGGATTATATTGCGTTGTTGCCGTCAGATTGTGAGGTGCCGCGCGCGACAACAAGCTGGTGGAAAAGTTTTTGCGCAACGGTGCAAATGTTTATCAGCTCCT
>CAZFQM010000311.1:0-2350 GCA_964520995.1 uncultured Oscillospiraceae bacterium | reverse complement strand
ATCGCACAGCTTGCAGCTGCTGTTTTCCGGTATTGCCGACGTGACATCTGTTTGATACAGAAGATTTCCTTCCCAATCGGTTACCCGAATCGTTAAAGCCGCATCAAAGGCAACCAGATCATTGGAAATATAAGCCGCCGCCTTTACTTCTTCGTGAGGTTCCCATATCAATTTGTCATAACGTAAGGATGGCTCACGCAAACGAAATGCATCTTGAACAAACCAATAAGCCAACTTGGCATCTCCGAAATAATCCTCCAGATTTGTCCCTGCAACATTGGGATAAGGTTCATTGTACTGCCAGATAATACTACCGCAATTTTCAAAGGCGCGCCGACGATTAGCCTCTAAAGCATATCGCAAGCCTTCTCCCTGAATATACTGGCTGCAGGCGATAAACGCTTTTAAATCGGAGGGGGCAAACGTACCGAATATTTCGGTATCCCGATGCAAAGTGTCCCACCATTCTCCGTGGTGGCGCCAAATGATATCTTCCTCCATACAGGTTACCGCATGATGCTCGGGCGAAATATATCGTTCAAACACCGTCATGTTATTCATACCGTCCACGCCGAATTCGCTGTGGAGCTGGCTGTCCGAACAGTTATATAAGTGATAATGCTCCGTGGTGCCCCCATACTTCCAGGGCCCATGTACATCGTGATTTTTTCCCGGTTGGTCAATGCAAAGAAACTCATTCGGACCTGAAGCCGAAGTAGGGAGCATCAATCTGTCATCATGCTTTTTCACTATCTCAAGCAGCATAGCAATATTGGCATCTTCAAAGGTACTTGGGGTTCCGTTAATATCGGACAGTTCGTTTCCGCCGCTGTATATCACCAAAGCAGGATGCGCTTGCAGCCGTTTCACCGCTTCGGTAGCCGTATCCGCTAACTGTTGCAAAAAGCTTTCCTTTTTAGAGGGCACATTTTCCAACCCGGAACTGCTCTGAATAAATTCCTGCCACACCATAATTCCCAAACGATCACAAGCTTCGTATAATGCATCGGATTCGATATATCCGCCGCCCCAAATCCTTATCAGATTGATATTTGCCGCACGGATTCTTTCCATCATTGCGTTGATTCGTTCTTCTGTGACGTCACCGCGCTGCAATTCCAGCGGAGTCAAGTTCACGCCCTTTAAATAAATCCGTTTGCCGTTTACTTTTACACTATATGGAAAAGCATCTTTTTCGACATGATCCGCCTGCATATAAGAAAGCTGCCGTAACCCGATTGTATAATTTTCGGTATCGGACACCGTTCCGTCCGGTGCAGATGCCGTAACGCACAAACGATATAAAGGCTGATTGCCATGCCCATTTGGCCACCAAAGCTCCGGATTGCGAACGGTCAAGGCAGCCGTGACATGATTTTCGCCCCGCATAATATCGGCTTTTATCCGGACAGATGCTGTCGTTTCGCCGTTCCTTTCCAAAGCAAACACCACTGCTTGCTCTGCTTCTTCAAAGCCGAACAGCTCCGCATCGACATACAACCGATAGCTTCCGTCCGTAAGCTGCTCTTGACGAACATTTAAATATTCGATTGCCGATGCGCCGAATTCTTCCACATACACAGGGCGGTCTACTCCCATGCCGATCATTCGAGCGCACCAATCCCATTTATAATTAAATCTTGATTTTTGCGTTTCGGTTTGAGAGGTGTATCCGATCTGACCATGCTCCTGCGGCGCATTTTCTATCTGGATTTCCAGCAAATTCTTTTCCCGCAATATATCGTCGATGATTGCCTTAAAAGGAACGTGCATATTTTCGCTTTTACCCAGCTTAATGTCATTCAGATAAATGCCGGCAGTGTAATCAATCCCCTGACAATTCAAGCGGTAATGCCTGTTTGCTTTTTTGTCGGCATGAAAATCGGTACGATAAACCCACCATCGTTCCGGTACCCATTCACAATCCATACTGTTCATATCGTAAAAGGGATCCTTGATCATCCCATTGCGCAGCAAATCGGAATAAACGCTTCCCGGCACCTGTGCCTCCATCCAATTGAAAATTCCCATCTGCCTTCCACCGGTTTCCACGCTGTAATTGAGCACCGAGGCATTCGGATAAAAAGCATTGAATTTAAATTTGTTTAACTCCATCATAACCATGTTCATTCACCTTACTGTTGTAATCCCGCAATATCAACCGACAATACCGCTTCGTTCAATGCCGCTGATAAGTTGTTTCTGAGCAATTGCAAAAATAATCAAAAGCGGTATCAAAGTCAATATACCGGCTGTATTTCGCAATATAACATACTGATCCATGGCATCGATTTGTGTGATATTATTTAAAATTGCCAATGGAAGCGTCTTGGTACTTTGATTAAAAAGC
>CAZFQM010000310.1:0-2358 GCA_964520995.1 uncultured Oscillospiraceae bacterium | reverse complement strand
AACCGTATACTCATCAGCCTTACTCATATAATCAGTGCATGAAAAAGACAGCTTGCCGCTAACTCTTTCATATTGATATTTTGTAATCCGCATCGGAGGGCGCGGAACATATGACACAGCCTCGTTAACGACGGCTCCGATATATATATTGACATCAGCTGTAATATCAAAATATGCTTGAAAATCTTCGTTTGAAATATTCATTTCAACATCAGCGGATTGAGATACAACTTGCCCGACCAGCTGATTATCTGCCGACGAAAAGCGAATATCTGCCGAACACAATTCCCCGCTGTCAGAAAATTCATGAGTGCCAATGACTACTTTGCCGTATATTTTTCGATCAATCCTATGCATTTGATTTGAAAATTCTTCTGCCGCAATGTACATCGCCGTTCACCTACATTTCTATAATATTCAAAGCAAAAGCCTTACAATATTCCGAACCGTCAATCACTTCATATTCAACTTGTGGATTCGGTACATAAGCGCTGATTGTCTTTAAGGTTCCGGATTCAATGTCCAAGTATTGACAAGTTACCGTGTATTCAGAAACGGCGTTCAGTATCAATCTTGCAGTAGCTATCGGAAGAGCCATGACTTCTGTTTCGATTTTTTCTTTTGTTGCAACAATGTCAAAGCACATGGTCCCTTTGGCGTTTCTTCCCTCGTTCGTCACCATTGTATTAGGGTACGGTTTATATTTTGTCAAAAACGGTGTTATATCCAAGCTCCCGATTTTTAATACCATACATCATATCCTCCTAAATGATATCAATAGCAAGCTCACCGGTTTGTCTGGTGTTCTCGTTAATACCCTCACACACTATTTCGGTAAGTTTTTGTTTGCTGACATTCAAAATAATGCGTATTGAACTATTACCTCCGATATTCCCGCTTTCCGACATAGCTTCTTTCAACGCCTGCTTAATCGCTGAAACAGGGGACACAACTTCGGCTTCTCTCTTGTTATCTCCGAGCACTGCCAAAAACTCACCGTAATTCGCCGGAACAACAGTGCCGGTGGCAAGCTTGGGAATCGGTGCAATGTTTACCAAGCTTCCTTTTCCGAGATTCAAACCGTCGAAGAACCCGTCCAAAAGACCACCGAAAAAGCCGCTGATTTTGTTGAACAGCCAATCCTTAGCTGATATGATTCCGTTCCAAACTCCTGCCAACAAGTTCTTGCCCAGCGTGACCATCTTATTCGGTAATTTGTTTAAAAAAGTAATGACATCATTCCAAACGCCTTTGAGCTTTTCGGGCAAATCACGAAAAGCCTTAACAATATGTTCTACCATTTCTTTCGGCTTCGTTTTTGCCCATTCAACCAGGTCTGCACCCCATTCCAACACTTTTCCGGTTGCCTGTCCCAATGCATATCCGAGCTTTTGCGGCAAGGTGCTAAAAAATTTCCTGACCTTTGACAACGCCAGATTAAGAAATGTGGTTGCATTATTCCATGTGTTTTTCAAAAAAATAATAATTTTATTAAAAATCCCACTGAATAATCCAATGTCAGCATCTATTCCAACTCTAAATCCATCAAAGACAGATTTCAAGCCGTTCAAAGCGGTTTCCCAATCTCCGGAAAAAACTCCGGTTAAAAATTCGGCAATTCCTCCGAACTTCTTTTCAATTTCTTCCGCTTTCTTGCCAATCCAATCCGCAAACACTTGAACTATTTCGGATGCCAGAGCAATAATATTACTGAATTGATTCTGCCACATTTGAATTACACCGATACTGTCAAGAAAATCATAAATCGCTTGCCATAATTCTAAAAACTTGTTTGACAAATCAGCTGCCACCAACGAAAGCGTTTGCATTGCTTCGCTCATTGCGGTTACTGTAGCTTTATACTCTTCCCATGCGGTGTCAGCAATCGGTTTCCAGAATCCCCATGCTTTTTCGATTGCTTCACCCAAATTATCATTCAACGCGGACAATGTCGGCTTTAAATCATCAATAAAGCTTTTAAAATCGGCAAAGCGTTCTTTAGCAAACACAACGGCATCAGCTAATTTTTCACGTAACCATTGTACAATCGGATGATTCATGATTTTGTCAAAAGCATTTTTAATGTTATCGGTTAATGTTTGCAACTTTTCCGACACCGGAAGGACATCCTCTGTAAGGCTATCCGCTTCGCTTGCAAACGATGCGCCGGATGATTCTTCGCCACTGCCGTTGTTTGAAGATAACGTAATCAATTCATCAAACGAAGCCGCAGATTTATCCGCAGCCTTTGCCGCCGCTTCGGTCTGTTCCTCCAAATTTTCCATCGCATCAGCGCTTTCCTGCGTTGCAATGGAGGACTTTTCTTCCTCTTGTGTCAATCCTCCAAATAAAGAGGAT
>CAZFQM010000309.1:0-2424 GCA_964520995.1 uncultured Oscillospiraceae bacterium | reverse complement strand
GCCATCGCCGCGGAGGAGCTGCAAAGCCGATATGATGAAACAATGAAGCAAAACGAGCGGCTTGCCTATTCCCGCAAGAACGAGATTGACCCTTATGATTACGAAAACTTCAAAAACGGTCTGAAAATGCTGACCGGAAAGGAGCAGGAGGTTTTCAATTTTTACCTGCAGGGGAAGAACGTAAAGGAGATCATCGCGACGTTGGGCTTACAGGAATCCACCGTTCGCTTCCACAACAAGAATATTTACGCAAAGCTGGGCGTGCATTCCCTCAAACAGCTGCTGCGGTATGCCGCCGTCTTAAAGCAGGAGGAAGAAAAGGCGGATTGATTGGTCAATCCCGTCGCGCGAAAGCAAGAGCAACGAATAGAGTCGGATAAAGCATCGACACGGGTAATATCATTTCGTACCGATATTACCCGCGTTGCGGTTATAATGGCAATCGAACGTGGGAGTGAGACAAGGCAAGTGCTTGCCTCTCTGTTGCGGATAGCGAGATAACAGGAAACACGGAGGTGCCGGATATGTTAATTGATTTGCACGCACATTCTTCCGGAATCAGCAAATGTTGCAGAATTCCGTTTGAGGAGGTGTTAAAGCGGGCTTTGGCTGTCGGCATTGACGGCGTGGTATTGACCAATCATTATCAGAAATCTTATCTTTCGGATAACAATGCCGCAGCGTTTGCAAATAGCTATATCGCCGAATTTCATGCCGCAAAGCAATACGGTGAGAAAATCGGGTGCAAGGTGTTTTTCGGGATAGAGATGACGATGGAGCAATATCCCAATGTGCATATGCTGATATACGGCGTAGCGCCCGATTTTTTATCGGAGCAGCCTGCCTTGTTCGATTGCACGCAAGAGCAGTTGTACCGCATTGTCAAGGCTCATCACGGCGTGATGATTCAGGCGCATCCGTTCCGAAACGGCACCACGGTGATGGACACAAAATTTCTGGATGGAGTGGAGATAAACTGCCATCCGCTGTACAAAAAATCCTATGCGGAGGAATTGACGGATATCGCACAAAGGAACCGTTTGATTTTGACCTGCGGCGGCGATTATCATGCTGATACCTACCGTCCGAAATGCGGTATGGTGTTGCCGGACGACATAGAAAGCAGTGTTGAGCTGGGCTTGTTTTTGGCTTCGGATAATGAAAAGACCCTTTGTGTGCAGGAGCCGGACAGTACGGAGGTTACTTGGTTGTCGTCAAACAAGGGGAGCACTGCCGACCGAGAATAGCTTGATGAGGGCTTGCGGCGAAACGGCAGCCTTTATCGGTGTGGCACCCCATATGCAGGCGGAATTGCGCATACGGAAATCGGTTAGGCGGTTGCGATAAATAAAGTGATATAAAAGAAGAAAACGCGGGCGATACCTTTTATCGGTATCGCCCGCGTTGCGGTTACGGAATCAGTTGGGATATGGGTAATTATAGTGTACGGTGAAATGGTGACAATTTATTGTGTGATAACCCAAATAGCCTTGGCTGTTCCAATCTTCTTCGGTGCCCTCGTAGTAGACGGTCATCGAATAGATGTCAGCTCGCCGGTCGACAGATGCATCACATAGAAAATAATAGATGCTTTTAAAGCATTTCGGAATGTAGATATTGGCGGCATAAAAATAACGGAAGCTGTGGTCATAAACTCTTACATTGCGGCCGAGATAAAAGGTGTTCAGCATCAGACCGCCGAATAAGTTCTCACCTAAGCCGGTTATGCCGTCACCGATTACGACATCTGTGATTTCCGAGACCAACGGGGAGGCTTTCCACGGTGCGATTTGACCGCCCGTCGTACGTGGTTCATACGACGGAACCGCGCCGTGACCGTAAATATACAGCGTGCCGTTTGACCTGATTTCCCAGCAAATATTGGCATTACAGCTTCCGGAATCGAGAATCATATAATCATCCTCTGCTTTGATTGACGTACTGCTTTCGGAATCGAGGATTGTATTGTTGTTTTGATTGTCGGAGACCGTACTGCTTTCGTCGGAGGAAGCGTTTATTGAGGCGCTTTGCTTTTCCTCTTCGTCATTGATTTGCCCTTTCAGATAAAAAACCTTGTTAAAATGATTTCCGCAATCTACTACAGTGTATTCGCATTTTTCAAGAGCGGTATCTGCTGTTTGGTTGCGGTACATATTTACCACATTTGTTGTGACTGTGCTTGTCCCGTCAATAAAGAACAGGACGTTATTTAAAAATTCCGTTTCATAATAGTATGGTGCCGCACCGTAATAGTCGGTGTACAGGTCAAAAGCCGAATTCTTTTCTTTGCAGCATGGTCGAGACATACTCTGCCAGCTCGGCAATCAGCTTTGCATTTGAGGGCTTGTCGCAAAGGGTGTCACCGCTGCTTCCGAGCAGCTCGTTGAGCGCTTGGACGTTGCCGTAGTCCCAGGTAATCTCAAT
>CAZFQM010000308.1:1863-2448 GCA_964520995.1 uncultured Oscillospiraceae bacterium | reverse complement strand
GGATTGCTACATCTCGGAAAATGGGATGATATTTACTCCGCGATATGATGACCGAGGAGAGATGACACAGACGGGAGAGCAGGCGTATCATGAGTATATGACCGTATCAACCGCTTCGCTTGTCTCTGCGGTAACACCGCAGGAGCAAATAAATGCCATGTTGATGCGTGAGCTTGCGAGCTTGAAAGCGCAGGTGAGTGTACAATGATGTCGGAAATGATTGCAGAGTATTACGGCAAGGGATTGTTTAGCAAGGCGGATATAGAACGGTTTGCTCTAATCGGATGGCTTACCGAGGAGCAAAAAAGCGAAATCTTAGAGCAAGAATAAAAATAAAGCGGCTGTCGAATGTGCAGTGAGTCCTAAAGCTTAGACACTTTTGGGGTGCATATCATTGCGACAGCTGTTTTACTTTTTTATCAATTCGTGGTAAAATAGTTACAGATGTTTATTTTGCTTTACGGAAAAATTTGCTTCGGAGGATTTAGAATGCCGATTTTAACAGAGATTGCCGAGATCATGGAGAAGCATCGAATCACAGCCTACGGGAGCGTTGCCTTTGCCGAATTGCTTCCGCTGTTGGAA
>CAZFQM010000308.1:0-1853 GCA_964520995.1 uncultured Oscillospiraceae bacterium | reverse complement strand
CCAAGGCGCGATTGCCGTTGAACCCGCAATCGGTGCTGGTCTGTCTGTTCCCTTATTACACCGAGGAACAGGAAAAACGAAATATTTCCCGCTATGCCGTTGTGGAGGATTATCATGTGGTGGTGACAAAGTGCCTGAGTGAGGTGTGCGAAGCGCTCTCCGAGAAGTTTGCTTCCTATCGGTTTGTTCCCTTTGCGGATAATTCTCCGATTCGGGAGGTAGATGCGGCTGTCAAGGCGGGGTTGGGAATGCGCGGAAAAAATCAGCTGCTGATTCATCCGACCTATGGCAGTTATGTATTCATCGGTGAAATTGTGACTGATATGTCGATTCCCTCCGAGGTGCAAGCACCGAAAGGCTGTATGGGATGCGGACGTTGTATTTCCGCCTGCCCCGGGGGAGCAATTGGGGAGAACGGAATCGATCGGGAAAAATGCTTATCCCATATTACGCAGAAAAAAGGAGAGCTGAGTGATTGGGAAATCCGGCTGATAAGGGACGGAAAGCTGCTTTGGGGCTGTGATGTTTGTCAGGAGGTATGTCCGCATAATCGACAGCTGCAGCCGACCGAGATCACGGCTTTTTCGGAGAATCAAATTGCGGAGGTCACCTATTCGCAGATCGGGGATTTGGTGAAAACAAGAGCTTTCGGCTTTCGCGGAAGCAAGGTCATCGAAAGAAATTACGAAATATTATACGGAAAACAGCATTAAACTGCTGTCGCAAGGTGCTTTTATCGGGTGCTCAGCAAAATCCGTATTTCTCTTTGAAGCTCCGGTGTTGCCGATTCAAAGGCTTTTTCTCCCTGTAGCTGCTGCAGATAAGCCAGTTCCTCACACACCTCTCGGCGGTAGACCGCCAAGGAACCGTAAACGGTGTCATCAATGTTTTCATGCGGTGGCAGTTGTAGGCTGTTTCCATGGTATCTTTCCAAAAGAAGCTGTAACTTCTGCGGCGTTGTGAAATCGGTTTCGGCACTTGTGCGGGAAAACATTTCCTCAAAGTAGGATGTGTTATCCAGAAAACCGTCATATGCCTCGGTTCTGTGCTCGCCGTGACTTTCTGTCGGTCCGTCATCATAGAGGTTCAGATTAAAGCGCTTGCTTGCGGCATAGGGTAGGATGATATCCTCCTCTCCTTTGGGCGCAGGAGCGAAAAAAATCTGCGTTTGCTTCGATGGAAGTCCCTCCTCCAAGGAACGGCTCAGCTTCCCGGGAAAAGCATCGGAAAGGCGATAAGCAAAATCCTGCGGCAGAGATTTCCCGGGAAAAGGGTAGGTGTATCGCTTCGATATCTGATCAATCGGAACCAATACATCGGAGGTAAAATGGGTAAGCAGAATCGGATTGCCGAGCAGCTCTGTCAGCGCGGAGGGAGAAAAGGCTTCCCAGCGGGAGATGTCATCGGGATTCGGGAAGTCGGTTAAAACCGGCTGAAAGGCTTGAAAGACGCCCGATACAATCGGAAGCGGCATTTGCTCTGTCTGAGCGGTAGCGGCAGAAGAATTTCGGGATCGAAAGGGCTCGCACAGCGCTTTAACTGCACGGAGATAGTGATGAAAATTAAAATAGAGATTGGCAAGCGGGCTGTTGACGACCGTGCAACAGATGCCGGTGTGCAACGTAGTCAGCATGAGCGCGGTATATCCGCCCGCGCTGTTTCCCAGCAGGGCAATCCTGCTTTTATCGATTTCTGGTAATTGGCGCAGGAAGCAGAACGCGGCATTATTGAAAACCAGGTTATCCGCGACCAGTTGCCCTTGATATTCCTCTCGGAATGTGGTCGGAGCGGCAACTGCCCAGCCTTTTTGAAGATAAGCGTGCAGGGCAATTGTGTCATCGGGGAGTTCATAA
>CAZFQM010000307.1:0-2461 GCA_964520995.1 uncultured Oscillospiraceae bacterium | reverse complement strand
AACCGCCACAATACCGATGTCAAATATCTTTTGTATGATAAACTCCATGGTGGACAACCGCAAAACGCTTGCCAAAACATAAAACACGCCCAGGAAAATCAAGCCCTTTACCAGCTGACCTGCCCGCGTTTCCCGAACCAGCTTGATTCCGAGGTAAACCAAATATGCAACCAACAGCACATCAATAATATCCCAGGGACGAAAGGTATTCCAAACGCTGGAGATCGAATCGAAAAATTCGCTCACCCACACCTTGAAATTATCCCATATTTGTACTGTGGAATCCCAAAACGAAACTAAAAACGGCATTCTTCTTACTTCCTTATTTCCAGATAATCAAAGCAACCTCAATCATATATAATTTTACCACAAAAATATAAGATTTCAAGCTATATCGCGTGTTTTTTTATTATTTTTTTCACGGTACGAAGAAAGCAGGTCGCTTCCGCCTGTGTATTGAAGATTCCGGGCGAAAAACGAACGCCTCCGATGTCCGAAGTATTCAGCCGCTCATGGACTAACGGCGCACAGTGCAGCCCTCCCCGCAAAGCAAAGCCGTGATCACTCAGCTCCTGCGCTACCTCCATTGAGCTCATCCCCTCTATATTAAACAGCACAATCGGCAAGTACACTCCGCTTTCAAAATCCCCTTGATACAAATGAACCTCCTTCAGCTTTTGCAGCTCCCGATACACATAGCGGCAGATACTCATTTCATGGTGATAAATTTCAAGCTGCTTTCTTCCTTTGATATAATCCAAGCCCGCCGACAGGCTCAATATTCCCACCGTGTTTACTGTACCGCTTTCGTATCGGTCGGGAGTAAAATCGGGCTGTTCCGGACTACTCGACATACTCCCGGTTCCGCCCTCTGTCAGGGTGTCAATCGGCTCTATGTCATTGAAAAGCATCAATCCCGTCCCGGTTGTTCCGTATAAGCCCTTATGCCCCGGCATACACAGAATGTGAATTTCCGCTTCCTTTATGTCGATCGGCAAAACGCCTGCAGTCTGCGCAGCATCGACAATCAGCTTCAAGCCGTAGCTGTGGCAAAGTGCGGATATTTTTGCAATCGGCATGATTCTTCCCGTCACATTCGAGCCGTGGGTAATAATCACCGCTTTCGTATCGGAGCGGATATTTTTTTCGAGCTCGGATAGGATTTGTCGGTCATCCCCCATCGTTTCGGCTATGCTGTAGGTAATCTTTCCCTCCTTTTGCAACCGATACAGCGGACGGAGAACCGAATTATGCTCCAAGCAGGAGGTCACGGCGTGACCGCTTTTCATCACGCCCTTAATTGCCGTATTCAGAGCGTGCGTACAGTTGGCGGTAAAAATGACGTTTTCCACCTCGACGTGAAACAGCTCAGCCGCTTTCCGCCGCACCTCGAAAACCTTTTCGGCAGTTCGCATTGATATGGTATGCCCGCTTCGTCCCGGATTTCCGCCGTAATATAAAACAGCATCTCGGAGAGCGGGCAGAATGGTCTGCGGCTTTGGAAAGGTTGTTGCCGCATTGTCAAAATAAATCATGACTTTCAATACGAAGCCCTCGAAAAAAAAGGGGCTCCGTCTCTCCTTTTCTATTTATGAGATTGGATTCTTTGCCCGAATTTCAAGCTTTTCGCTCGGCAAGTCGCGCTGTTTTGAGATAAAGCAACAAAAAGGCGGTCTTTGGAGCAAGTCTCCCCAAGCCGCCTTTCCCCTTTTATATTCGCCTATTCCGAAGCGAGATTTGCCACTGTCCGTTTAAGATGCCTTTCAAAGGAACATCGTCAGCTTCTCGAACGTTCCCGCACCGCTTACCGAATCACTCCGAGCACCTGAAATCCCGCCGCTGTCAAAAGCGCAGCCGCTTTCTCCGCATCTCCGTAAACGGCAAGGCTGTAGCTGCAGCCTTTTTTCTTCAGCTCCCGCGGCGTTCGTTCGATATAGGTACCGATTCCCTTTCGCGCAAGATAATCTCTCGCCTTATAGGCATAGGTGATCGATGTCAGCATAATCAATTGCTTTTCCATTCCCCTCAGCCTTTCCGAACAATTAAAATCCGTACCGCCGAGCGGCTGTTCTGTCCGCCTTGACGATGCGGCGAAGAAAAATATTTCTTCTGTACATTCTATGCCGATCTCCGCATTTTGGAGCATACTGTTTTTGCGAAAAATAAAACACGACAGTATGATACTGCCGTGTGAGCCTATTCGGAAGCCGTCATTCGCCTTTCGCCACAAAGAACGAATCGGACAGAAAAAGAAAAATCGAGAGCAAATACCGTGCCGCATTTCTTCCTATTTTTTGAGCAGCAAGCAGACCGCGTGCGCCGCCATTCCCTCCTTATTTCCGGTAAAGCCGAGCTTCTCCTCGGTGGTAGCCTTTCCGCTGAACTGCTCCGTGGTCACGCCGCAGGAGGAGGATATATTTTCCCGCATTTGCTCGATATAGGGTGCCAGCTTATGTGCCTG
>CAZFQM010000306.1:933-2462 GCA_964520995.1 uncultured Oscillospiraceae bacterium | reverse complement strand
TATTTCGCAAAATACTGAAGCCAGGAAATGATGATCTCATTTGTAAACAACTGATTGCCCATATCTTAACACCTCTCTTCTCAATCTAGTATAAATTATACCTAATTTCTTTTTATTACGCAATAAATAACCGCTTGAGATTTCTCTCAAGCGGTCACTCTGTCAAAATATAAAATTATACAAGTTCAAGAACAACTTCCATTGCGCCGTCACCTTTACGTGGTCCAACTTTAACGATTCTTGTGTAACCACCGTTGCGGTTTACGTATTTTGGTGCAACGTCATCAAAGATTTTCTTAACCAGATCAACTTCAACTGTGTTTTTCTTTTTGCCTGCTGCTTTTTCAGGTACTTCAGTTACAGGATAGAGAACTTTTAACATTTCTCTTCTTGCATGAAGACGGGATGGCATATCTTTCTGAATTGTTTTTTCAACTTCATCATAGATTGTTACTTTCTTGCCATCTACAACTTCTTTTACTCTCTTGCCTTCAGCATCTTTGCGAGCAACTTTAGCTTTTACAACAACTTCTTCGAAGTTATCTTTTTCTTTTACACCTAAAGCGATGAGCTTTTCAGCTACTTTACGAACTTCTTTTGCTCTAGCTTCTGTTGTGATGATTCTTCCGTGGTACAGTAATGCTGTAACCTGGCTTCTGATTAAAGCCTTTCTCTGATCGGATGTTTTTCCTAATTTACGATATTTTGCCATTTTTCTTTCCTCCATTTTGTGGAACATCCGGCAACGCGTCCTTGGTCTTATATGCCGAATGCCAAGTTTTGTTTGTTTCTTCCACTCATGAACAGGCAGGGAAATGCATCTTTGGACTTAGATTCCCTGTCTATGAGTCTATATTAAAATAATTATCGCTGCATGCTCCCCCATAGAGCATCGACTGTATTACAGTCATTCAAGTATCCCAATTGCTTTCGCACTTGTTCTTACTCTTCTCCCTGGTTAAGCTGAAGTCCTAATTCTTTTAATTTTCCTAAAACTTCTTCTAAAGACTTGCGTCCAAGATTACGAACTTTCATCATATCATCTGGTGTTCTATTTGTCAGTTCTTCTACTGTGTTGATACCAGCTCTCTTCAGACAGTTGTAAGAACGAACAGACAATTCAAGTTCATCAATGTTCATTTCCAGAACTTTTTCCTTCGCATTATCTTCTTTCTCAATCATAACTTCTGCAGTAATTGCATTCTCAGAAAGATCGATAAAGAGTTTCAGATGCTCGCTAAGTACTTTTGCAGCTAAGCTCACTGCTTCGTCTGGCTCTAATGTTCCATTTGTATAAACATCTAATGTAAGTTTATCATAATCTGTGATCTGACCTACACGAGTATTTTCTACTGCAAGGTTTACACGTTCTACTGGTGTATAGATGGAATCAATCGCAATCACGCCGATTGGCACATCTTCGCTTTTATTTCTATCAGCGCTGACATAACCTCTGCCTTTTGTGATTGTCAGTTCCATGTATAATTTGGAATCCACACCGCCATTTAAAGTAGCAATAACTAAGTCTG
>CAZFQM010000306.1:0-873 GCA_964520995.1 uncultured Oscillospiraceae bacterium | reverse complement strand
TTACAACGCCTTCACCTTCAAATTCAATGTAAGCAACTTTGGACTCATTTGTTGGACTGGTATTCTTCAAAGCCAAATTTTTGATGTTCATGATAATTTCAGTAACATCCTCTTTAACACCTGGGATAGAACTGAACTCATGCAGCACACCATCAATTTTAACCTGACTAACTGCTGCGCCCGGTAAGGAAGAAAGCATGATTCTTCTCAAAGAATTGCCCAGTGTTGTACCGTATCCTCGTTCGAGAGGTTCTACGACAAATCTTCCGTACTTTTTGTCTTCTGAAATTTCAGCAATCTCAATTTTTGGTTTTTCGAAATCGAACACTACGAAGTCCCTCCTTTTTTACATGCAGGAAACAAATTTTCCCATTTTTTCTTATTAGAAAACCAATTATAATTTTCTAATAATGAAACGTATAGGAAAACTGTCAAAGACAGCTTTCCTAATAGTTGCATTACATTATTATTTTGAATATAATTCGACGATAAGCATTTCGTCAACAGGAACGTCAATTGCTTCTCTGTTTGGAAGTTCTTTAACGATACCTTTCAGGTTTTCCTGATCTGCTTCAAGCCATTCTGGCACTAAACGTCCAGCTGTCACTTCTAAGATATCTTTGTATCTCTGAGAACCTTTGCATTTCTCTTTGATTTCGATTGTATCGCCAGCTTTAATTAAGTAAGAAGGAATGTTAACCTGTTTGCCGTTTACGAGAACGTGTTTGTGGTCAACAATCTGTCTAGCTTCTTTTCTTGTTCTAGCGAAACCTAATCTGAATACTACGTTATCTAATCTTCTTTCAAGAATGATCATAAGGTTTGTACCTGTCATACCTTTCATTCTGTCAGCTTTTAAGTAGTAGTTATGGA
>CAZFQM010000305.1:729-2484 GCA_964520995.1 uncultured Oscillospiraceae bacterium | reverse complement strand
GTGAAGATGACCAAACCTTGCTAATCATCGACACCCCGAAAGCAACGACAGAATCGCAAAACACGATTCTATACACCACGGTGCCGATGGGAATCATCATCACCAATACCTTTTTGGTTACAATCTGCCTTTCGGATTGCACGGTATTACAGGAGATTGCGGACGGCTTGGTTCGCAACGTGCAAACTCATTTGAAAACACGCTTTCTCTTTTCTCTGCTGTTGCGCATTGCAACCCGCTATCTGCAATACCTAAAGCAGATTGACAAAATTTCCAACATGGTAGAGGGACAGCTCCACAAGTCCATGCGAAACAAAGAGCTGATTCAGCTGTTGGGATTGGAAAAATCTCTGGTCTATTTTTCCACCTCGCTCAAGTCCAACGAAGTGACCCTGGAAAAGTTGTTGCGCGGCAGGGTAATCAAGCTTTATGAAGAGGATCAGGACCTACTGGAGGACGTCTTGATTGAAGTAAAACAGGCAATCGAAATGTCCAATATTTATTCCAGCATTCTCTCCGGAACCATGGATGCCTTTGCCTCTATTATCTCGAACAATCTGAATATCGTCATGAAGGTATTGGCGGCAGTTACGATTCTGATGTCGATTCCCACCATCGTTTCCGGTTTTTACGGCATGAATGTCAGCAATTTGCCCTTTCCCAATTTCTGGTTTCCGGTTGCATTATCGGCAGGCGTAGTCGGTATCGTCGCTTTGATTCTGGTCAAAATGAAGATGTTCAGCAAATAAGCTAGACCTCTTAAACGAACAACACATTTTAGCTCACAAAACATAAAGAGCATATTCGGCTTCCATCGAAAAGATGTACCGAATATGCTCTTTTTATCTTTCAAATTGAGGAACCTGTTACATCATTTACTTAGCTGTCGGCATTGCTTACGGTGAGTGCCGTTCCCGTATCCTCGGACAGCACTACATTTATCGTCAGCGTCGAGGATTTACCCAAGCTGGTGCTTCGATATACCGTCATCTTCACCGTTTCGCCCGGCTTTTTCGTTCGTAAGAACTCGGTTACGTCCTCGGTTGTTGTCGTTTCCTTATCATCCATTTTCGTGATGATGTCATTGACCTGCAAGCCGCTTTTGGCTACATCCAGAGTAGAATCAATCGATACAACCAACAATCCCATCGGAACATCATTTAATGCAGCGGTAAATTTGTCAATCTCCTGATAGGTTATGCCGACCTTTACCCGACCCTTGACAAAGCCGTTTGCCACCAAGCTGTCTACAATCGGCTTTGCTTCGTTGATTGCAATCGCAAATCCGATTCCCTCATATTCGCTTGCAACGATTTTTGAGGAATTGATGCCGATTACCTGACCGTAAGCATTGACCAGCGCACCGCCCGAATTTCCCGGATTGATTGCCGCATCGGTCTGAATACAGGTCATGCTGAAGCCGCTGGAGCTTGATTTAATGTTTCGGTTAACCGCAGAAACAATCCCGCCGGTTACGCTTCCTGCCAGTTCCATACCGTTCGGGTTGCCGATTGCCAAAACGCGTTCTCCAACCTCAACGGTAGAGGAATCCCCAAACTCCGCCTTCGTCAGATTGTTTGCTTTAATCTTAATAACCGCAAGATCGGAACGGGTATCGATTCCGATCAATTCCGCGCCATAGCTTTCTTCGTTATCCAAATAAACCTGAATGCTGTTTACAAGCGAACCGTCCTCGGTCGTGAAAACGTGCGCATTCGAAATGATATAGCCATCCGTGCTCATGATAATGCCGGA
>CAZFQM010000305.1:0-719 GCA_964520995.1 uncultured Oscillospiraceae bacterium | reverse complement strand
CTTGACCGTACATCTGATATTGACGTCCCGAATTGACATAGACCACAATGCCGACAACCGACGGCTTTACTTTTTTTGCAATCGCCGTATCGGTCAACAATCCGTCCTCGGTCTTTTCCGCATTCTCGGCAGGGCGGCTGTTAATCTCAAGATTCGGTCCACTATTCACCGCAGAGGATGAGGTCGCCGCCAAAAGTCCCTGACCGCCGTTTTGCATCGCATATATCACAAAGGATACCGCAGTGAAAACCAACGCAATCACCAAGATAACAGAGAAAATAATCAAGCCCTTATTCTTTTTCGGCTTTTGCTGTTTTTCCGCATTATCATAATCGGCAACATTCCACTGATACTCCTGCCGTGGCGACTCCTGCTTTTGGGGCTGCTGTTGGAATGGCTGCTGATACGGCTGATACTGATGATATTGCCGATTGTCGCCCGAATACTGCTGTCCGTTCATCCGATAATCGGTTGGCGGATAGGGCTGATTCGGTGGACGATATCCGTTTGGCTGTTGATATGTAGATTGCGTCTGTTGCCGATAATACCCCTGCTGTCCGCCATTATTCGTCCATTGCGATTGAGGGCTCTGAGGCGCTTCCTCCTGCTGCTCGGAAGCATCGGAGCTTGGCGCAGAATCCGATATAGATGATCTGCTTTCCGTCGAAGCCGCTTCCGCTTGCTCCGCGTTATCCTCACTTATCGGTGCAGAACTTTCG
>CAZFQM010000304.1:0-2486 GCA_964520995.1 uncultured Oscillospiraceae bacterium | reverse complement strand
GAAGATGTCAGCAAACGCGGGGAGAATGAAAAGCATTTCTTGTGTGAGGACGGCAGTTATATTGCGGTTGCTTATGCAGATGCAGTACATGAAAAGAACGAGCAGGATGAATGGGTCGAAATCGACAACACTCTTGCTCTCGAAAACAACAGAATCGAAAACAACAGCGAAAGCTTCCGCACCTCCTTTGCGGAAACGGCAAATCCGTCGGCGGAGCTTACCGTAAATGCCGATGAACTGTTAAACGCCGCTTCCGCCACCGCCACTTCGGCAGGCGGTCAGCTGGTGCAGCTCGAAAACGACGGCAATCGGCTTTCCTGGTCGCTGAGTGCCGCTTCCATGCTGAATACCGAGCAGCTGGCACAGCTGCAACAGCTGGGAATTACCCCGCAGGTGCAGGAAGCCTCCCTCACCGCGGCGGAAGCCGAGCACTTTATCGGCGCCCTGCCTGCAAAGCGCCTCTATCGTCATTCGCTGAGCAACCTGTCCGAGGCGGAGATTATACCGAAAACCTTATCGGAGAATCCCTCCAACGATGATATTATCAATGGCCTGAAAAATTCCTCCTCTGTCATTTATCCGGATGCTCTTGGAAGCGGGATTGATTTACAATACACCATTGACCCCGGCAGAATTAAGGAGGATGTTATCCTCAACGAGCGCGGAAGCTTTGTCAGCTACACCATGAATTTGGATACCGACGGCTTGACAGCGGTGCTCAATGATGACAATAGCGTGAGCTTTTCGGATGCGCAGGGCAAGCTTTGCTTTACCCTGTCTGCGCCCTATATGTATGATTCTGCGGACAGTGACAGCTACGATATCGCCGTGGAGGTTGTACAAAACGGAGCCTGCTGTACCGTCACCTATACTCCAAGCGCAAGCTGGCTCAAGGACAGCGCACGGGTCTATCCGATCACCATCGACCCGGAGCTTTATACCGCACAGACTACTGATTTTTATTCGGACACCTATGTGGTTCAAAATGATACTGATTCTCACGGTACTGATACGAAAATGTACTGTGGATATCGAAGCGGCAAAATCAACCGTGCTTATCTGCGCATTACAAAAATGCCCTCCGGTTTGCCGGCGGCAAGTCAGATTACCGGAGCAACGCTAATCGTTTCCTGCTTATCGGGAACGAGCAGTTCAAAGCCTTTCAGCTTATATCAAGTAAACGGAAGCTGGGATGAAAGCAACTTAAACTGGAATAATCAGCCGGCAGACACTTTGTTGGAAAGCGATATCAATCGCGGCTCGGACAATATTGTGCGTTTTAGTTCGACCAATCTAAAGGACTATGTTTGCAAATACTATGCAAATGTCAATAACAATTACGGCTTTTCGATTCGGTATACAACCGAAAAGAATAACGATTACAATTCCTTTTATACCAAAGAAAATGGGAATTCGGGCGGTCGTCCGAGGCTGAAAATCACCTACAATCCCCCTGCTAATATTGAAAACGGCACCTATTTTATCCGCAACAAGAAGAGCGGACATTATCTGGATGTCAATAATTTCGGCGGAGCGGGAACCCAACTGATGCAACACACCTTTAACGGCGGAACCAACCAGCAGTGGGTACTCCAAAAGCAGACTGCCGACAACACCTTTAAGGGATATTACCGTATCTCACCGGGGCATAACACCGGCTTATATCTGGATGTTGCAAACGCAAACGCCGCCAACGGCACGGCAATACAGGTATATACCCGCACCGAATCCAACGCCCAGCATTGGACATTGATTAACAACGTATGTCCAAGGCAAGCTCCAACCGACGGTGCATGACGATAAAAGATTCGTCCACCGCAAGCGGTGCCTTGGTACAGCAATGGGATTACACCGCCAACACGAACACCAACGATGAGTGGTATTTGGAGAGAGCATATAATTACGGCTACAAAGGATTTGCAATTTATTGTAATTTACCCACAAACACAAATTTAGATTGGCATGCCGGATTGATGGATGAACCATATGCAACATCTTCCCTGCCAGTAATACATGTTAATTCAATGCTTAGCCCAGTGGTAAATTGGTCTTCATTTGATGATTTTCTTTCTAACAATACTTTTCAAGGGGTATATAGACCTAAAAAAGCAATGACGGATTACGATCGAGGACTTGTAATTGCTTTAGCGCGCCAATTAAAGGATGAAGATATTGGATATATTCTTACAGCGCAAATGCAAGCCACCGCATTACCAACTGAATCAAAAATTACACCAGATAAAATACAAAATTTGCGTTGTGATGGGCTGGTTGAATATTGTTATGAATATTATGGATATCGAATTTTTGGCAATGACCAATATTGGGATATCAGTAAGTCTGATGGCAATAATATTATGCACCATGCAGGAAATCCATTACTGGAATCAAATATTAGTCCTAAAAAACAAGCACAAAACTATATGATAAAAGTACAATCTTCTATCCCAAGTCAAATATCTTAAGAAAAAAATAAAAAGCGACAA
>CAZFQM010000303.1:0-2487 GCA_964520995.1 uncultured Oscillospiraceae bacterium | reverse complement strand
AGCCCGCAATAATAAGAGGTATATCCCCCATCATGCTCGATGGTGACACAAACACCCCACAGCGGGTCCTCCTTCACCTCTGTCACCGTTCCGTCCGCACAGGCATTCACGCTCTTTCCCACTTCACTCCCGATATCAACGCCGTCATGGGTGCGCCATTCGTTCAACGTCTTTGATTTCACCAGCTCTCCATTGCTGAAAGGATTCAAAAGTTTCCCATTAAGCGGCACCGTAAAGGTAAGCGATGAGGTCTGCTGATGCTGCTTTGATGCGGTGGAGGCAGAAGAGCCGACGGACGCATCGGAGCGTTGCGAGGATACCTGCGGCCGTGAGGATGCAATCGGCAGATTGCTTTGATTTTGATTGACGTTTTGCGGTGTTCCCCAAATATCGGCACTGCTTGTGTTTTTTTTTGCACTGCTGTCGTCGGTCAGCTGCTTCATAGTTTGATTCATGGCAACGAATACTGCCGCACCTACTGTCACCAGGCTGACCGCCAGTGCCGCATAAAAGCCTTTTCCGGAAAAAAAGCGAGATGATTTTGTTTTTCCCAAACGAATTTTTTTCATATCAATATCCTTTCCTTGAGCACGTTATTTTCAGATAGCAAAGCTATGAAATAAAGCTGCAATTTGATTTTCATTGCATTCTTTAAAAATCAAAGACAGAAAATCGGAAAATGAATCGAAAGCCGATTTGTCTTATTTCTATTTTTGCCGTATTCGGAACAGAATATCCACATTTGAAAAAAATTCTATTTCTGAAAGCTTTTTCATTGCAAGCATAAAAAAGCAGTACGATACACAAGTGAGTAAGCTTACGCTCACATCCCGATCGTACTGCTTTTTTTACAGCCTCAATAAAATTTATGCCGTCTTTTTAAACACCAAAAATTTACGAATCAAATAATTCCAAGCCATAACCACCACGGTGGCGACCGCTTTTCCCATTAACTCTGTAATATCGCTTGGCAGAGCCGAAAAAACCGAAATTTTCACAAACAGCCACTCCACGCACACCCACAGCACCAGCGTATTGATTCCCATCCCAATCATCGAGGTAATGAGAAACAAGACGAATTCTCTCAGCACATTCTGATTTTCCTTGACGTGAAACACCCAAATGCGGCTGAAGAGGTAATTGAAAATCACCGACACGCTGAAGCCGATAATACTTGCAACAACATAATGTATCAGCGTAAAATGCGTTAAAATATAAAAGATTCCCCAATCCAAAATTGTTGCCAACACACCGACAACGCCAAAACGAGCAACCTCAGCTATTATTTTTTTTAAGTTTGCGTTCATGTTCCCGTTCTCCTGCCTTATTTATTCAAAAACTCTTGCACAATAAATTTCGGGCGTGCCTTTGTTTCCAAGTAAATTTTCCCGACGTATTCTCCGATTACGCCAAGCGCAAGCAGTTGCAAGCCGCCGATTGCCCAAACCGAAATCACAATAGTGGTCCAACCCGCCACGGTTTTTCCCATTAAGTATACTATCAAAAAGTAAATCAGCATAAGAATACTAATGGAAAAAATAATAAATCCCAGGCTGGTAATTAAGCGAATCGGTTTGACGGAAAAGGAGGTTATTCCCTCACAGGCAAAGCTCAGCATCTTCTTGAGCGGATATTTGGATTCTCCCGCAAACCGCTCTCCACGCTCATATTCGACTGTGCAGGAGGGATATCCGATCAAGGGGACAATTCCGCGTAAAAACAGATTAACCTACGAGAACTGTTCCAAGCCCTCCAGCGCACGCTTGCTCATCAGACGATAATCGGCATGATTATAGACAATTTCCACGCCGAGTGCTTTCATGATTTTATAAAACCCCTGTGCCGTAAACTTTTTAAAAAAGGTATCGGTCTGACGGGAGCTTCTGACACCGTAAACGATATCATTTCCCTCTTTGTATTTTTCGACCATCCGATCCACAACGTTAATATCGTCCTGCAAATCGGCATCCATCGAAATCACCATATCCGCCTTTTCCTTTACCGTCATTAAGCCTGCCAGCAACGCATTTTGATGGCCCTTATTGCGAGACAGCTTAATGCCGGAAAATAAATCATCCTGCTCATGCAGCTCGGCAATCAGGGACCAGGTTTTGTCCTTAGAGCCGTCATCCACGAAAACAACGCGACTATCCGATGAAATCGCACCGGACAAAATCATTTCATTCATCTTTGCCTTGAGACGCTTTGCCGTTTCCGGCAGCACCTCTTGCTCATTATAACACGGAATCACCAAATATAGAATATTTTGCTCCATTATGACCATTTCCTTTAATTTATTGTTCTTTGTATGGCTTTTTGTTTCCATACCGTTTCAGCTCGGAGTGTCTCCTCCGACCTTATATAATTGTAACATAAAAAAGCAAAATATACAACCTATTTTTCATCGATATCATTTAGGAGGACAGAAATTGCCCATGAAAAAAGATAATTTGATTTACTCCACCCTGATTCTCACTGTTGCCTCTG
>CAZFQM010000302.1:0-2488 GCA_964520995.1 uncultured Oscillospiraceae bacterium | reverse complement strand
TACTGTGGCTCTTCATATGGTGGCTGAAGTACAGAAAGCGGGAGGAATTGCTGGTTTTATTGATGCAGAACATGCGTTGGATCCTAGTTATGCAAGAAACATTGGGGTTGATATTGATAATTTATATATTTCTCAGCCAGATAACGGCGAACAGGCGTTAGAAATTACGGAGACAATGGTTCGTTCTGGCGCTGTGGATATTCTAATTGTGGATTCTGTGGCTGCATTAGTTCCTAAAGCAGAAATAGATGGCGATATGGGAGATTCTCATGTAGGTTTGCAAGCACGATTGATGTCACAGGCGCTTAGAAAACTTACTGCTGTTATAAGTAAGTCAAACTGTATTGTGATTTTTATTAATCAGCTTCGTGAGAAAGTAGGAGTTATGTTTGGTAATCCAGAGACAACTACAGGAGGTCGCGCTCTTAAATTCTATTCCTCTATTCGAATGGATGTAAGAAGAATTGAAACTTTAAAACAAAATGGCGAGGCAATTGGAAACCGAACAAGAGTGAGAATAGTAAAGAATAAGATAGCACCTCCATTTAAAGAAGCTGAATTTTATATTATTTTTGGGGAAGGTATTTCAAGAACTGTAGATGTTCTTGATTTGGCAGCTAGTGAAGGCGTAGTTAGTAAGAGTTGAGCATTGTATGCTTATGAAGGAAACAAGATTGGTCAGGGAAGAGAAAATGCTAAGAATTATTTAAAAGAGAATCCAGATATGTTTGAAGAGATTGAGAAGAAAGTACGTGAGAGATTTGAATTAAATGGAGCAGAACAAACTCCGCAAGTAGATGAGGCAGAAGTAGAGTTCTTGGATGAAGAAGAATAAAAGTAGTGAGCGAGTGGAGTATGCAATTTGAGATGGATGGTGGATCATGAAATTAACAGCAATCGAACAAAGCGATAAGTATAAATACAAAGTGTTTTTGGATGAAGTTTATGTATTTTGGTTAAGCTGGAAAGAATTAAATTTTTGGAAACTAAAAGAAGGAATAGACATTACTAGGGAACAATTTCAAAAAATTATGAAAGAAACTGTTTTGGAAAAGTGCAAACGAAAGGCTATATCGTATCTCAATTTATCAGATCGAACGGAATATGAACTTCGCCAAAAGTTGAAACAACAATTGTATGTAGAAGAAATCGTGGATCAAACGATTGCGTATCTATATGGTTGCCATTATCTGAATGATGATCGTTATATTAGATATTTTATTGAACGAAATAAGAGCATTCATAGCAAAAGATGGATGGAACAAAAGTTACAAATAAAAGGAATAAAGAGAGAACAACTTTCCATGTATTGGGGCGATGACTATTCTGAAGAAGATGCAATCCAAAAAGCAGTGAATCGAAAATTAAAGGGTAGAAGTATTGCAGATCGTGCGGAAAAGGCAAAAGTATTAGGGTATTTGTTTCGACAGGGTTTTTCGGTTTCAAGTTCTATGCAGGCTATTAAGAATTACGAAGAAAAGATGTTGAATACTTGACATTTTGTACAAAAAAGAATAAAATTAATGTGTTGTGTTTTATACACAATTAAAACTGAATAGGGAGGTGTTCGAGTGTGGGACTAGAGCTAATTATAGCTTGTGTCGTTTTTATCATCTTACTCGTAATCACCGCTTTTGTTTCTTGGAAATTGGCAATTTCTAATAGAATTAAAAATTATGAAGCTAAAGTAGGCAGTGCTGAGGAAAAGGCTCGCGAAATTAAAGACGCAGCAATTAAAGAAGCTGTAACTTTAAAGAAAGAAGCCAAGTTGGAAGCTCAGGAAGCTGCTCTAAAAACCAAAAACGAAGTGGACAGAGAAGTAAAAGAACGACGCGCAGAAGTTCAGCGCTATGAAAAGCGTGTTTTGAGCAAGGAAGAAAATCTTGATCGAAAGACGGAAGCACTTGAAAGGAAGGAATCGAAACTCAACGAAAAAGAAGTGGAGCTTGAGCAGATAAGAGAGCAGACACAGGAATTGCATGAAAAGCAGTTGAAAGAGTTGGAAAAGATTTCTGGATTGACCTCCGAAGAAGCGAAAGATTATCTTTTAAAAACTGTTGAAGATGAAGTGAAACATGAAACTGCTGTTATGATTAAAGAAATGGAGAGCCGTGCAAAAGAAGAAGCTGATAAAAAGGCGAAGGATTATGTGGTTACGGCTATTCAGAAATGTGCAGTAGATCATGTGTCAGAGACAACAATTTCTGTGGTTCAGTTACCTAATGATGAGATGAAAGGTCGAATTATTGGACGTGAGGGACGAAATATTCGTACCTTAGAAACTATGACAGGAGTGGATTTGATTATTGATGATACTCCGGAAGCAGTTATTCTTTCTGGTTTCGATCCTGTCAGAAGAGAGGTAGCGAGAATTGCATTGGAGAAATTGATTGTTGATGGTCGTATTCATCCTGCAAGAATTGAAGAAATGGTTGAAAAAGCTCAAAAAGAAGTTGAAGTCATGATGAAGGAAGAGGGAGAGGATGCC
>CAZFQM010000301.1:0-2492 GCA_964520995.1 uncultured Oscillospiraceae bacterium | reverse complement strand
GAGGAATTTTTGGCGTTAACATCAAAAAAATACATAGATATTTGAAAAATAATTCGCACTGTGATATAATGAAAAAAAGACTTAGGTCTTCCGAATCGAATAGTTTAATTCATAAGGAGATTGTTGGAATGAAACATATTAAAACCTTGAACAAATCAAATCTGAAGAAATCTGCTGCACACGGCGGCTGCGGCGAATGCCAGGCTTCCTGCCAATCTGCTTGCAAAACAAGCTGCACGGTTGCAAACCAGAAATGTGAGCACGCAGAAAGCAAATAATGCTTGCTTTCGTGATTCAATGACGCTGAGTTGCCTGTAGTATTCATATTACAGGCAACTTTCATTGTTGCATGAAATTTGGGAGAACAAAGGAGTTATAAAAATGATACATCAGTATCGATTAAACGGCTATAATATTGTGCTGGACATCAACAGCGGCGGTGTACACGTCACCGATGATGTTACATATGACCTGATTGCGTTGCTGACCCCTCCGTTATGTCCGCTCTGTCCGTCGGAAGTCGTCAATCAATTGAAAGCACGATATACCGAAAGCGAAATTCTGGACGCCTATGAGGATGTTTATACCTTATACCAAAATGACACCCTCTTTTCAGAGGATGAATACGAGCAATTTTCGGATATGATGGTTTCCTCTCCTGTAAAGGCAATGTGCTTACATGTTTCACATGATTGCAATTTGCGGTGCTCCTATTGCTTTGCCTCAACCGGTGATTTCGGCGTGGGCAGAAAGCTGCTGGATGCGGAAACGGGAAAGAAAGCGATTGACTTTTTGCTGACACAATCCAAAAGCAGAAGAAATTTGGAGCTTGATTTCTTCGGCGGCGAGCCGTTGATGAATTTTGATGTTGTCAAGGAAATTGTCGCCTATGCACGCAGTAAGGAAAAAGAATATAATAAAAACTTTCGTTTTACCATCACCACCAACGGTATGCTGTTAAACGATGACATCATTGATTATATCAACAGCGAAATGTCCAACGTGGTATTGTCCATTGACGGAAGAAAAGAGGTCAACGACCGCGTCCGTGTCCGCTGTGACAAAACGGGAAGCTATGATAAGATTGTACCGAACTATCAAAAGCTGGTTGCCAAAAGAGGACAAGACCAATATTACGTGCGTGGAACCTTTACCAAATACAATCTGGATTTTGCAAAGGACGTCATGCACCTGAATGATATCGGGTTTGACCAGGTTTCGGTGGAGCCGGTGGTTGCGGATCCGTCTCAGCCCTACGCTTTGACCGAGAAAGAGCTTCCTCAAATTTTCGAAGAATACGAAAATTTGGCAAAGCAGCTGATAGAAAAGAAAAAAAGCGGAAATGGCTTCAACTTTTTCCATTTTATGCTCGATTTGGATCAAGGTCCCTGTGCCATTAAGCGGTTGCGCGGTTGTGGCTGCGGCAACGAATATGTGGCGGTAACGCCTGATGGCGACATCTATCCGTGCCATCAATTTGTCGGCATGGAGGAATGGAAAATGGGCAGTGTCTTGGATGATACCTTTGATCTGAAGAGAAAAGAATATTTTGCCAAAGCAAACATTTACGGCAAAGAGGATTGTAAGAATTGCTGGGCGAAATTTTACTGCAGCGGCGGATGTAACGCAAACAATCTGCAATATGCCGGTGATGTGTTAAAGCCGCACAAGCTGTCCTGCGAGCTGGAAAAAAAGCGTTTGGAATGCGCAATTATGATGAAAGCCGCCATGGCAGAGGAATAATTTTTCTGACGGCTGAAGAAAGAAAGGTGGCGCAAGCATGGACGATTCTCATTTCTAAAAGGAGTGGGAATTGTTTTGCTTATTTGTATGAAAAATTTATCATTTATCGGTGCCGGGAACATGGCTACCGCAATCATCAAAGGAGTAGTCGGCGGCGCGTTGTCGGAATGCTATCAAATCTATGCATATGATTTGGATGCCGCTAAAACGGCTGCTTTGGCTGAATACGGCGTGAAAAACGGACAGAGCATTGCGGAGATGGCGGCAATCAGCGATTTTATCGTACTTGCCGTGAAGCCGCAAAATATGTCGGAAATTCTGCCTTGCTTAAAGGAATCACTCAACAAGGAAGCGGTCATTATTTCGATTGCCGCGGGAATATCCGCCTCTTATTTAAAGGAAGCACTCGGCTTTGATGCGAAAATTGTCACGGTAATGCCGAACACCCCTTTGTTAATCGGTTGCGGTGCTACGGCGATGGCGAAAATCTCTCCGGTTTCCGAGGAGGAGTTTGCCTGCGTGTTTGATATTTTCTCTTCTGCCGGGAAGGTTGCTGTTGTCCGAGAGGATGCGATGATTGACATTATCCCGGTGAACGGAAGCAGCCCCGCTTATATTTATCGCTTTGCAAAGGCGTTTGTCGATTATGCAAAGGAGAAAAATATTGACGAAAAAGCGGCTTTGGAATTGTTTTGTCAATCTTTAATCGGCTCGGCAAAAATGATGACCGAAACCGATAAATCCATTGA
>CAZFQM010000300.1:0-2500 GCA_964520995.1 uncultured Oscillospiraceae bacterium | reverse complement strand
GGATGCGAATCCTGTCCCAATCCGTCCGATGCAAGCGCCGCATCAAAACGTAACGCATAAACATTCTTGATTCCCGCTGCCTTAGCGGTATCTACTGCTTCCACAATCGAATCCCACGCATTATAGAGCATGGTCCCCATTGTCGCAATAATTACCGCATCGGGGTATTTTTGATGGATAAACTGCATGAATTCCACATACTTGCTTACATACTCCGAGGGGTTAACGCGCGGATTAGCGCAAGCAAAATCATTGGTACCCGCGTTGATGACAACCACCTGCGGTGCTTCGCCCTTAAAATCGTACAATGCGTTTTTGTCATCGCTTATAGTCCGCCGATAGAGATCCGGTATCAGCTCATCTCGTCTGCCGCTTCCCCATTGTACAATGCCGTTTCCCGACGAGGCAATAATAGTAGCCTCCGCATTCAGCTGTTTTGCCGCCAATGCGCCGTAGGTAATCGCAGCATTCTCCTGACGGACATTGTAATGCTCACTTGGCTTCAAGGATTCGATTCCGTAGCCTGCGGTAATCGAATCGCCGATGACCTCTATCCGTCTATTGCTACGTGCAGGCACCGAGGCAGCTTTTCCGCCCGAATAATCCACGCCGTAGAAACGAACTGTTCCCGGTGTAGCACGTTTTACCAGCGTCACCGTATGTTTTCCCGCAGACAGGTAGGAAGCTACGGTATAGTACTTCTTGCCCTGCACCAATGCCAGCACGGTCGGTTCCTTTCCGTCCACGCTCACATTCAGATAGGTCAGCTCGGTGGTGTCAAAAGAAACTCTGAGGCGAGTGCCGGTAAAGCTCAGCACGATGGTGCTGTTTGACCAGGAGAACACCTTTTCTCCTTCGCTTCCCGTTGCAAACCGACCGATGTATGAAACATTACCGCTCTGCGGCATGACCGGTCCCGAGGAGGAATTGGAGGTCGTGCTGCTTGTCTGTTCGGGCTTGCTCGAAGCTGTGGATTCGGCTTTACTTGTATTCATAACAGAGCTTTCCTTTCCCGCAGATGAAACCGGAGGTTTCTTATTTGTACCGACGCTTGAGGTTGCGGACAGATTGGTCGAGCCGCTTTCGCTTGTGACCAAAGCCTCCTGCTCCGATGCTGTCGCCGATGAGTCAAGAGCGGCACTGCCGCTTTCCAAAGAAGATGATGCTTGGTCGGTAGAAGTTGTCTTTCCGGAGGAACAACCGACAAGTAACAAACTGAATGCGCAAATGATACAGCTGATTTTAATGAACACCTTTTTCATATTCCATTCTTCCTTTCTGTTACTCTTTCCAGGAGCTGGGTGGGAGGTTCCAATCGATTCCGGAGGTTTTGATCATACTACCCTCCGAATAGCGTCTGACACCATAGTTCATAAAGTCCTCATGAAGCTTCTTGTTGACAGCAGCTCCGCTATAGCCCTCTACTCCACGGCAAGCCATCCAGAACCTCCAGCTCAGCTGAGAACGCAATACTCGATTTCGCTCTACGCTGTTTGCCTCGGTGGCATCAATCGCTTTTTTCCAATACGAATTGATTTGGTCAATCTCATCTGTAAACAGATAAGACAAGACCTTCGTCGGTGCATCCCAGAGATGCAGGTCGTCAACTGCCGCACGCTTACTGAGCAATGTCAGATATTGATACAGCACATCACTGCCGTAATAAGCACGCATAAACTGCTTGGCTTCCGCTTCCACATTGATATTCGGGTCATACAGCAATCGAGAAATCAAATAGCCCTTCAGCTCGGCAAATCCGCTGTCGGCGCTGTCCGCCGTGTGATTTCCCTGGATATAAACACCCTTTACGTTATTGTCGCGGAATACCCGAATATTGGTTTGCATCACCTGGAAATCCGGGAAAGGACAATTATAATGTCCGTAATTGGTCGAGTAGCTCCAGATGTACAGACGATCGGTCAGCTTGCTCCACGCCTGCAAATCTTGATAAAACTTGACATTGTCCGCACAGCCCTTATCATCGAGGGTATGGCTGAAACAGCATTCAAGGGTACACAGACGAACAATCACATTGTCCCGCGGTACGATGTTCTTCGGCGTAGAACGGGTATACTGATAGGCAAAGGTATCAATCAAGGCGTTGGGATAATCCTTTTTCACCTCATCGGCAACCTGGTTGACAAACCAAAGCATCAAGCCGGATTGACCGCCGTATTGCTCCGCTATCTCGGTGCATTTACTGCAACGGCAATATCGCTGATTATCGCCCTGCGTGACCGCTACAATAAACGGTTTTCCCTGAAAATAACCGTTTGCCTCGGCACAAAGCTTTTTGACCTCTTCGATCAGCTTTTTACGCATCTCGGCATTCGACAAACAAAGCTGCGCGCCGTGACGCTGTGCTCCCGCCTCATCCGAAGCGGCAAACCACTCGGGATGAGCGGAAAAATAGGTATCCCTATTGATAAACTGCGCCGTCATGGTATGGGTGAAATTACCGTAATAGCCGAACATACTTCCCTTTTCCAAAGGAACATCC
>CAZFQM010000299.1:0-2501 GCA_964520995.1 uncultured Oscillospiraceae bacterium | reverse complement strand
ATATTTGTCAAAAAAACTGTCGAATGCTTCTATCGAAGCGTTCGACAGTTTTTGATTTTATCGTCAAGCCGAAGACACCTCATCAATTGATGAGGTGTCTTTTTATATGCTTTCCTGTTTTATTTTCGGGCGGGAGCGCTGTTGCTGATATTCACCGGGCGGAATGCCGACCTTTTTCTTAAATACGCGGTTAAAGCTGACCACTTCAGGGTCTCCTACCTCTATGGCAATATCGCAAATCTTTCGGTCGGTATTGACCAGTAAGTCCTTGGCAACATTGATGCGGTATTCCGTTACCATGTCAAAGAAATTCTTTCCGGTTTTTTTCTTGAACCATCCGCAGAAGTAATTCGGAGTGAGGGAAAGATGTCCGGCAATCAGCTGCAGTGTGATTTTTTGATAATAGTTTTCTTTTATATACTGCATAGCGCGTGTCAAGCGGTTATTGTCATCGTCAAAGACGGTGTGGTACGCCTGCATATAGAGTTTTTGCAGCAGCTGACATAAGCTGAGAAATTGAAAGAAAAAGGGAATACGCAGGGTTGCCCGTGCGAAGGCTACCTCAATAAAATCACGCTCCACCATTTGATAAAAGTCGGTTTCTATGGCGAATCGGCTGATGGTTTGCAGCAGAATGGAACGGGCAAAATCGTAGCTTACCGCTTCTTTTTGCATCAAAGAGGTAATATTGACGATGATATTGAAGAATAGGTCATGGTCGTTGTTGGAGATTGCCAACGGCAGATTGTTGGAAAGATACTCGTCGATTACGGCGGTACTGTTCACATATTGATTTTCGTAATCAAGCAGATAGGCACAGGTGTCATCTTGAAAGATTCCCTGGCGCAGATTGTCGCTGATATAACGAAAATGGCAGCGTGTTTTGTCGGGAGAGGTATAAGGATGGCTATACCCGGCAAGGATAGAAATTCCCAAATATCGCTGTAAGCGTTTGTTCAAATTTTGAAGCAGCAGCTCGATTTCGTCGGTATAGTCGGGAATGACGCTGTGAAAAAGACAGACCAGTGTGTTTTCCTGCACGCTGAATAGCATCTGAAAGGGATGCGAAAAGGTGTTCATCATCCAGCTAAGATGGAGGCGCAGTTCTGCGACGACGATGTGAAGAACAGAGTCGAAATCCTCGCGGAAATACAGCTTAATCGGCAGGATAGGCTTAATAAGCACCAGTATAAAATGCTGATTGCGCAGCTCGCGATGGCGCAGCATTAGCGGCAGGTAGTTGCTGGACAAGCTGCCGCCGGGGTTAATCAGAGCGGAGATCAGCTGATCGACATTCATTTGATAATCCATTAAGGAACCGGCAATTTGCGATAATTCGTAAATATTTTCGCTATGTGTCAGTGCGGGAAGGCTTTGATAGGAGGTGAGCGATTGCACCATATTGTTTAAATCCATTAAGTCAGGCGACCAGAGTACATAGTTGGAAAAGCCGTGCTTTAAGGCAATACGAACGTCCTCCGGGCGGTAGGAGCTGCTGACCAGCCATATCTCGGAGGAGGGAAGATGAAATTTTACTCGGTTGAACAGGGTAGTGGTGTGCTCATTCAGAACGGTGTCATAAATCATCACCAGCGCATAAGGAAACAAAAACTCCTTCGGGTCATCCCACAACAGCTCGGAAGAGAGCGTGGAACAGGTATGCTGATGCCTTGTTAAAACCGCAGTAATATCATCGAGCTGTTCTTCGGAAAAATTCACCAGATAAATATGCATAACACGCATCCTCCTTTGCGGTTGGGATTTTCAAGCAAGGCGCAAGAGCGCCGAAGCGTCCGAAAACGTAATTTGTGTTTATTGTCAGCGGAATAAACGATGTTGTTTTTTGTGAAAGCAAGTCAGACAGTATAAATGATTTATATAAATAGTACACAACTTTTTTCGTGATGTCAAGTCTTTTCGTGTGACCTTTCATTTATATCAATGCCGAAAAACAGCTCAAAGCAAGGAAAAGAAAATATCGGAGCAGTTGAAAAAAATATCCATCCATAAGTTTTGAAAAGGGAATAATAATCTTTGTTCCGATTTTTTGGAAATTCGTAATATTTGTCTATTAAGGAGCGAATATGTGTCATTGGCTTTTGGTTTAAAAAAAGTTAAAATATAATCACAATCTTTATGCGGATTATATTAATACATTAGGAGGTAACAACATGAAAAAACGATTGATTTCCTTGTTTACCGCCATCGCGCTGCTATGCACGCTGATGACCGGTATGATGGGCGGCATGACAGCTTCCGCCGATGAGTCGGACAGCGTTTTAAGCCCGGGAAAGGTCGATTGGGTGACCGCTTCGGAGGGACTTGCTTACACCGATGCCGGTGGCAATAAGATTTCCAATCCGGACGGCGGTAATCGGTACAAATCGGCTTATGCCACCGTTGGCTGTATTTCCGCACAGCCTTCCAATGAAGGTAATTACAGCGACCAGAGAGCTTTGTACGCAATCGACAGCAGTGCAGGTCAGTACAATGGTATTTCC
>CAZFQM010000298.1:0-2510 GCA_964520995.1 uncultured Oscillospiraceae bacterium | reverse complement strand
TATGATTTTGCGTTTCTGTCCCTGCTTTCCCTCGGTGTTGCGGAGGATTGCCGCGGCTTTAAAAGGGAAGCTTGTGCGGCGAATCCGCTGAAAAAGAAGCCCTGCCTTTGCGCCTGTGAGGATTCGGCGTTTTCGGCAAGAGCGGCAATGCTGATGCTTTATTATAAGGTCAAGGATAACTATCATGACGGCGGCTTCGGGGATAAGCTCAAGGCGATTTTGCTGTTGCCCTTTGCCTCCCGTGCAAGAAAAAAAGCAAAAAAGCAATATCCGCAAATGGAGCAGATTATCTCTTCCCAAATGGAGCAACAGCAAAGATTGGAGCAGGAGGGCTGTAGCGTGGATGCGGCGGCAGAGCCGTCGGCACGTGCACTTTCGGGAATTGCCGAGCTGATACCAACCGATGAGGTGAATCGCAGAGTTTTGAGTCGGCTCGGGTATTTGGTCGGACGGTGGGTATATTTGATAGATGCACTGGACGATATGGAAGAGGATTTAAAGCAGGGTAGCTTTAATCCCTATCTGACAAAATTTGAAATCAAACAGCAAAATGCCGATTTGACTGCTGCCAAGGAATATGCAATCGGTATGATTCATCTGACTGCCGGTGAGCTGTCCAACACCTATGAATTGTTGGAATTAAAACGATATAAAACGATATTGGATAATATTATTTACCTTGGATTAAGGAACGCGCTGGAGCAGGTCTTGAACGGAGAAAGCAAGCATAAGCGCGGTAAGGAGCCGACGTTTTAGCGTGAACGGCAAGGATTTTTACAGATATAGAGCAATAACGGAATGAAAAAGAAATGAGGATTTATATGATAAACGACCCTTATAAGATATTAGGTGTCAGCGAATCGGCATCGGATGAAGAGATAAAGAATGCGTATCGGGAGCTTGCGAAAAAATATCATCCCGATAATTATGCAGATAGTCCGCTTGCGGATGTTGCCAATAAGAAAATGCAGGAGCTCAACGAAGCCTTTGACCAAGTCATGAACGCCCGGAGAATGAGTGCCGCAGGTCAGCAAGCGACACAGCAGACGCAGTATCAAAATGCGGGCTATTATCGGCAAGATGCGCAGAATTATACACAGAGCGGCTATGACCATGCCGAGCCATGCAACGGCATGGCGGATATTCGCCGAATGATTCAGACCAATCGCCTGGTTGAGGCGGAGGAGCTGTTAAACGGAATTCCGACCGCCAATCGGGATGCAGAGTGGTACTTCTTAAAGGGCAGTGTCTATTTCTCCCGTGGGTGGCTGGATGATGCATTGAATCATTTCAATACCGCTTGTCGATTGAATCCGAACAACCCCGAATATCGTGCGGCGCTCAATCGTATGATGTGGCAAAAGCAGGGCAATATGGGCGGAAGCCCGGGACATCCCTATCGGACGCCGCAAAGCAATCGCACGGGCGGCTGTGATGCGTGCAGTGTCTGCCAGGGATTGATTTGTGCCGATTGCTGCTGTGAGTGTATGGGCGGAGATTTGATTTCCTGCTGTTAAGCAGATTGACGCCGATTTATGGTTGAAAGCTCATCCGGAAGAGAGCAGATTTCCCTTCCGGATTTTGTTTTGCATAACGTGCTGACTTTCAAAACGCCAAAAGAGAGGAGTCTCAAAATGAAGCAAAAGACCAAGCCGATTGCTTTCGGCGGCGTGCTATCCGGGTTGGCGGTTGTATTGATGTTTTTAACGGGAATTTTTCCCTTTGCGGAATATACTCTGCCGTCGATGGCAGGCGCTTTGCTGATTGTCATGGTGATTGAGTACGGCTATCGGAATGCGTTGCTTTGTTTTTTTTCGGTGGCTGTCTTGTCTTTGCTGATAGGTCCGAATAAGGAGGCGGCGGTATTGTTCGCCGGATTTTTCGGATATTATCCGATTTTAAAGGGAATACTTGAAAAACTGAAGCGGCGGCAGGTGGAGTGGCTTTTGAAGCTGTCGGTCTTTAATGCGGCGGTTGCAATTTCCTATTTTGTGATTATCCGCCTGTTCGGGATTACCGAGGTGCTGGAGGATTTCGGCACGTTCGGAAAATGGGGAACCGCTGCCTTTTGGTTGGCGGGAAACGGCGTTTTTATTCTGTACGATATCGTTTTGACCCGCTTTATCGGAATCTATTATTCCTATTTCAAACCGCGGTTTTTCAAAAAATGAAAGCTGTGAGGGCGGAAAACAAGACGGAAGCGTGCGATTGTCACAGATTTGATAACAATCGTTACCATTTTGACATTGACAGAAGCCTTTATTTTTAGTATACTTATCTTAATGGCAAAGCAACTGAAAAATCAATTGATAAGCAGGCGGTTTCGGATCGTCTGTTTCCGTTTGTCAAAAAATAGTCTGCGTTGCTTTAAAGCAAGCTTTTTACTTTTGCAAAAGCGGGTATGACCGCTTTGCGATTTGCACATACTACTAAAAAGATGTTGATTCAATCACGGTCTGTCGTTTTGTACCGAAAAAACTTTCCTAAGAGTAAAGGTACGGATTGCGGCT
>CAZFQM010000297.1:0-2516 GCA_964520995.1 uncultured Oscillospiraceae bacterium | reverse complement strand
CGGATGCTGAGGACATGGCAGCTGCCTGCGCCGAAAGCCGTTTCCATGATTGCAATGAAGTCCTCCAGCAGTTCCAGAGGGACAAAGTTTTGAGTTGTGCCGCCGAAGCCGCCGCCGTGTACTCTCCAGGCGCCGCCCTTGTCAGCCAGTAGGTTTTCCGCCAGGCAGAGTGCCAGGGATAGCCCCTGCTCCTTGGGAGCCGAGCAGGAGAATACGTTTTGCAGATAGCAGAAAGAGGATTTTCCGGATTCGATGATAAGCTGCTTGAAGCGATCGAAATCGTTGTTTGAGAGCGCTTCGACCTGTTTGGAAACACGCTCGTTGTCCGCAAAGAAATGCATGGCGCGCAGAACGGCACGATCGCCGTGTGCTTTTCTCAGCTGCGGTAGCTTGGCAAGGAGTGCTTCCCCGGAGGTTTCCCGCAGATAATGACAACCGAGGTCATCCGAGATTGACCGCATTTCGTCGGTGATTGCGGCATATTCGTGAGTGAGATCGGCGTGATTTCCGCCGGTATCCACGATGCAAAGGGCATATCCCGAGGCGGCAAAATCGAAATCCACCTTTTCGATGATCGGCTTTTCGGGATTGGCGAAATCAATGGTAATGATGTTGCCGACCGAGGATGCCATTTGATCCATTAAGCCGCAGGGCTTGCCGAAATATTTGTTTTCGGCGAATTGAGCGATTTGAGCGATCTCCACCGCGTCAACTGCGCCGTTGTTGTAGCATTCGCTTAGGATAGTGCCCACCAGCACCTCAAATGCGGCGGAGGAGGAAAGTCCAGAGCCTTTTAAAACATTGGAGGTCGTGTAGGCTTGAAAGCCGCCGATGTGGTAGCCGAGCGCCTTGAAGCGGGCGAGAACACCGCGAATCAACGCAGCGGCTTTATTGTTTTCCTCAGGATGTACCGATAGGTCGGTGAGGTCGATGCTGTCCATTTCATAGCCTTCGGATTTTATTTGTACCAGGTTGCTGTCATTGCAATGCACCACGGCGATGACATCGAGGTTTACGCTTCCCGCCAGCACTCTGCCGTGATTGTGGTCGGTGTGATTTCCGCCGATCTCGGTTCGACCCGGGGCGGAAAAGAGCCGAAGCCCTTCCTTTTCGCCGAACAGTTCTCCGAAAGAGGTGATGGCGTTTTGATAGCGTACCTTTTGCATCGCGGTCTGCGACGGCGTGTAAAGGCGGTCAAAGAGGGCGTCGAATTGTCCGCCTTGTAACCGATTGATTAACTTCATCATAAACAAAATCCTTTCTTTTAAAGAGTATCTATATTATGAATGCTTTGCGATTCCGATTTTACGACAGCTTCTTTTCAAAAGCTGTCGGTGACAGAATGTGAAAAAAGCAAGGGAGCGGTAAGATAAAACGGTGCTGCGACGAAGCGCAGCAGACGGGCGAGAGATATGCCCGTCAGTTTTAGCTTATCCTTTTCAAAAGCTGTCGGTGACAGCTTTTGAAAATAGTATACTACAAAAACAAAGTCGTTTCCAGCATTTTAGGGTGTATTTTATGGATAAATGTTGCAATTTAAAGAGTTTTGGTTTAAAATAAAAGAAAGACCGAGGAATCGAATAAAGACGTTGTCAAGGAGGTCGCTGTAATGGAACAGAAGTTTTTCAAATATTCTTATAAAGATACCCTGCGTGAAAATATGAGCTTGGCGGTTTATAATACCGGGTATGAAAAGTGCCAAAAGGGTCACTCCTGGGGACCTGCTATTCGGGACCATTATCTGTTTCATTATGTTATTTCCGGAAAGGGCAGATTGGTGCTGAATAATACCTGCTATCATATCGGGCGGGGTGATTTGTTCCTGATTCGCCCATCGGTGGTTGCCTCTTATACTGCCGATATTGAGGAGCCGTGGGAGTATTGCTGGGTCGGCTTTAACGGAACCGAGGCGGAACGGATTATCGGGCTAACTGCGTTTCACGGCGCTGCTCCGGTGCTCCATTTTGCAAACCACGATAACCTGAAGCGATTGCTGCTGAATATCTATAACTCGCACGGCAATAACCCCTCTCACGAAACAAAGATGATCGGCTTTTTGTATCTGTTTTTAAGTGAGCTGGTCGGCAACACTGAGCTGTCGGTCGGGGAATATTCGGGGGATCGCTCTTATATGGAGCGGGCAATGCGATATATCCAGGGTAATTATTGCGACCCCATCAGCGTGGATGACATCGCGGCATATGCCAATATCAGCCGTAGTCACTTGTATCGGATTTTTATGAAAAAAATAGGTATTTCACCGAACGAGTATCTCTCTGCCTACCGCATCAATAAAGCGTGTGGCTTGCTGCGGAACAGCAGCTTGAAAATCAATGAGATTGCAAGCTCGGTAGGATATAACGATCAGCTGTATTTTTCCCGCGTGTTCAAAAAGCTGAAAGGGGTATCTCCCTTCATGTACTTGAAAAAGTTGCAGGAAGAAGCGACGGATGAAAATCAAAAAGAATAGGACGTTGAATGAGTCGGCGGATAAAAAAGGATGGCTGCACGGCTCG
>CAZFQM010000296.1:0-2520 GCA_964520995.1 uncultured Oscillospiraceae bacterium | reverse complement strand
CCCAACCGGATATGCCCATCATATCCTCATAAACCAAGGTGTCTACTTCCTTTAGCAATTCCGGCTTGCCTTGAATGACCTGCATGAAAATATCGCTGAGGATACTGTTGGCTTTTACCAGAATGCTTGCCGCATCCAGAATGGCATCATCAATGCGCATACCCTTAAAGGTTTTGATACCGTGCAGGATGACCGTTCCGTTCGGAAAGAGGTCATGCCCCTGGGCAGTTGTCGAATTGACGTCGGCAAATTCCTCCACAGCGGGATATCCGATAATCATACCGCCATGGCGATGTACCGCTTTGACCGCATTTAACAGCGGCAGATTGGCGCAGATCAGACCGTACAGCGGAGAGCAAATCGAAAGAGCGGCAACCACAACCGTTAAGGTGATAAAGGCGTTTTGTGAGATAATATATCCACTTACCGCCAAGATAGCAGTCGCAATGAATACAATCGGCGCCAGCTTGCGGGAAATGCTGTCATACGCATCCTCGCGGAAGGACATATCCAAAAATCCGGTTAAAAAATCGGTCTTTTTGTTTGTTGCGGTAATCGGGATATTGGTCAATACCCCTTTGGTCAGGTCGTTTGCCAGATGCTCGTCATCAATGATGGTGGTGGCATATTTGTCACAATCGGAGGTGACATATTTGAAATTCAGCATGGTGCGCTTTACGATTAACAGCTTTCCGATGCAGTTAAACAGCAAGCCCAGCACCGCCGTAAAGGAATAAACATGTACGTTGCTGTCGGAAAGGGCGTTGGGATTGAGCAGTAAGACCACGGCTTGCGCCAGGCAGGCAAGTGCCGCCAGGGATGGCAAAGAATCCCCGTCCGCTTTCAGCTTGCAAAAATTAACCAACCCACTGATGATGGTAGTGTGAGAGATAATCATGGCAATCGAAAGAAGTACAGCGGATGCCAGAATATAAATTGCGGGATTGACGGAAAGGCTGAGAAAAGCGGGAAGCGGCAAAAATGTCAGGTGGTTTGCAAGCACCAAATAAAGGTTCATACAAAGCAGTACCAGCATAATGCCGAGACGTACCGATAGGCTGGTCATCAATTCCTTGAGGTCGGCGAAAACAGAGGGCGCATCCTCCATGGAATCAAATTCCTCAATCACCTTGTCCTCGGCGTTCTCATCGTCCACCTCCGCCTCTTCGCCGTCGATATCGGTTTCGCTTCCGATGAGGACAAAATCTTTGATTTTCTTTTCCCGATTTTCGCGAAATCGAAGATAGGCATCCTCGGAGTCGGTCGGTATGCCGGAGTGGTAGGTGGTTTCGTTGAATATCTGCTCTTCCGATTGTGAGGTGGGCATGTGCGTACTCGGAGGAGGGGGCGCTTCCTCAACAGGCGGATTAGCAGCGACTTGCTGCAGGTCATCAGTGTAAGAGGGTGCGAATTCCTCCTTGTCGAAATCAATCTGCACCCGAAAGGGTGTTTCGGCAGTTTTATGAGCGGGGGAGTCGGATTTTTCCTGCTCCTTTAAAATTTCGTCAATCAGCAAATCGGCATCGGTTTTCGGGGTATCCTCATGGGAATAATGCCGTGTTACTTCTTCCAGTATATCATCCACAGAAAAGCGATCATCGGAATAATTCATCTTTTTGCCCGTAATGGATCTGTGCAAGATTATCGTCGCACAAATCAAAATCCTTTCTTAAATGATTTCCGGTATTTCGGATTTATTTTGCCTGCAAGCCCAAGCGCTGTCTGGCTACTTCGTACATTAAAATGCCGCCGGCAACCGAGGCATTGAGAGAGGTGATTTTTCCCTGCATCGGGAGAGATACGAAGAAGTCGCATTTTTCCTTGACCAGGCGTCCCAAGCCGTTCCCCTCCGAGCCGATTACCAGTGCGACACCGCCGCGATAATCGACGGAGCACCAATTCTCTCCGTCCATTTCGGCACCGTATATCCAGATGTTTTGCTCCTTGAGCTTGTCCATGGTGGCAGGCAGATTGGATACTCTGGCAACCGGGATATGGCTGACTGCGCCCGCCGAGGTCTTATAGACCACACCGGTCAGCGAGGCGCTTCTGCGCTTCGGAATGATGATACCGTGAGCGCCTGCAGTTTCGGCGGTACGGATAATGGCGCCCAGATTGTGCGGGTCCTCAATTTCGTCGGCAATGATCAGAAAAGGCGCTTCATTGCGCTGTGCGGCGTTTTGCAGGATGTCCTCCACTGTTGCATAGGCTTGACAGCAGAGCAATGCCGCCACACCCTGGTGAGAAGCTCCGCCGCTGAGGCTGTCCAGCTTCTGAATGTTAACTTCCTTTACGACGATATTGTTGGAGCGCGCCATCGCGATGATTTTGTTGATGACACCCTGACGTTCGCCCTTGGCAATATAGATCGTATCAATTTCCTGCTTGGATTTAAAGGCTTCCAGTACCGGATTACGTCCGATAATGATTTGGTTGCTTTCTTGGTTATCCGGAGCTTTGTTCACGAATTTATCTACCGTCCTTATATTGGAATTGTGTTTTGTTGAAAAATCGAGCTTT
>CAZFQM010000295.1:0-2545 GCA_964520995.1 uncultured Oscillospiraceae bacterium | reverse complement strand
CATGTCTGTGAATCAAAGTAAGTTCCATTCATAGACTCATATTTGTAACCAGATATCAACTGTGTAAAGTATAGCACAGCCTTTTATAAAAAGTCAATTTCATGAACGAATTTGCCCATTGCCATATATTACATATTTTGTCGTGGTCAGCGCCAGAAGTCCCATCGGCCCTCTTGCATGAAGCTTCTGTGTACTGATGCCGATTTCTGCACCATACCCAAATTCAAATCCATCTGTAAATCTTGTTGAAGCATTTACATACACAGCTGCCGCATCCACTTCATCCAGAAATCTCTGCGCATTTGTATAATCATTCGTAATGATTGCTTCGGAATGTCCGGTATTGTAACGGTTGATATGAGAAATCGCCTCATCGACAGATTTTACAACTTTTACAGATAAAATATAATCCAGATATTCCGTTCCCCAGTCACTTTCTGTTGCAGGTACAAAACCCGAAATCCATGCGCCCGCTTCTTCATCTGCACGTATTTCCACCGCTTTTTCCTGCAAACGCTTCGCAATCACCGGAAGAAACGCTTCTTTTACTTTCTCATGAACCAGAAGAGACTCACAGGCATTGCATACACCAACTCTCTGTGTTTTCGCATTCATCACAATATCTGCCGCCATCGAAAGATCAGCACTTTCGTCTACAAAAATATGACAGTTTCCTGTACCGGTTTCAATGACAGGAATTGTACTGTTATGAACTACCGCCTGAATCAGGCCTTTTCCGCCTCGCGGAATCAGCACATCGAGATATCCGTTTAGCTTCATTAAAGCATTTGCCGACTCTCGAGAAGTGTCCTCCACCAGCTGAATGACATCGGCAGAGAGACCGACACTTGCAACAGCCTCCCTCATAATAGCGGTTAAACACCGATTGGAATGGAATGCTTCCTTGCCACCGCGCAAAATGACGGCATTTCCCGCCTTCAAGCAGAGTGCTGCGGCATCCACCGTCACATTGGGTCGAGATTCGAAGATGATACCGATCACGCCGAGCGGTACCCTTGTTTTGCAGATACGCAAGCCGTTCGGTCGAAGAAAGCCGCAATCAATTTTTCCGATTGGGTCCTCCAACTCGATAATCTCCGAAACACCTGCCGCCATCGCCGCAATCCGCTTTTCGTCCAGGCGAAGCCGATCCTGCATAGCTGCAGCCATCCCGTTTGCAACGGCACTGTCCAAATCCAAACAGTTTGCGGCGATAATCTGCTCCGCCTTATCGGTCAATGCGGTGGCAATCGCCTGCAATGCGGCATTTTTCCGAAGAGCGGAAGCTGTGGCGATTTCCCGCTTTACCTTTTTGGCATTCTGCCCGAGAGATAATATGTAATCCATATTGCCGACACACAGCATATTGTCAACGCTGTGTTGTCTTTCCACCTTTCTGATTCATATCAAGCACTTGATTATACCGGGAAAACGGTACCGACCTGCTTTCCCTCAAACAGGTCATATAAAACATTCGGATCCGAGCCGTTGACAATATGTACCGGAATATTCGCCTGTGTTGCGATACGAGCGGCTTGGATTTTGGTAATCATTCCACCGGTGCCCAGAGTAGAGCCTTTTCCCTCCGCCAACGCTTCGATTTTTTCATCAATGGTTTCGACAACCGGAATTAAAGAAGCATCCGAATGGGTACGAGGGTCCTTATCATATAAGCCGTCAATGTCGGTTAAAATGACCAATGCATCCGCTTCGGCAAGCTTGCCGACAATAGCGGATAGAGTATCATTGTCCCCGAATTCAATCTCTTCCACCGATACCGTGTCATTTTCGTTGACAATCGGAATGACATTAAGAGAGATCAAGCGATTCATGGTGTTTATGACATTGGCGGTGCGCTTTTCGTTTTCGATAATGTCTCTGGTCAACAGCACCTGAGAAACGCAATGATTATACTGTGAAAAAAGCTTATCATATACGTACATCAGCTCGCATTGACCGATTGAGGCACAAGCCTGCTTGGTGGGAGTATCCTGCGGTCGCTCCTTTAAGCCAAGCTTGCCGCTTCCGACGCCGATGGCACCGGAGGAAACAAGAATGATCTGTCTGCCCGAATTTTGCAAATCGGCAAGCACCTTCACGAGATTTTCAATACGTCGGATATTCAGCATACCGGTTTTATGGGCAAGTGTAGATGTTCCGACCTTGATGACAACTTTTTTTGCGTCTTTTACAGTATGCAAGAGAGATACGTCCTTTCTGTAATACATTCCCCATCCGGGAAGCATAATGATTATTTTAATATCGGAAATTGTCGAGTTGCATCCCCGGCAGTATCCTGCGTGACATCGGAAGCGGTGTCATTTTTCTGCCGCTCAAAGCACTCGATAAAATACTTGGCATAGATAGCATAGACCGTATTCATCTGCGGAAGCGTTACAAAGCTCGGAAGCCACAGCAGATTCAACAGATAATACGGAAAAAAGGAAAGGATGACCGAAAGCAGCTCCGAGCGGTGTCCTTTCATCACCGAAACCGACAATTTAACGGCATCTCCGATTTTGCAGCGATACAGCAGGTAAATATA
>CAZFQM010000294.1:0-2551 GCA_964520995.1 uncultured Oscillospiraceae bacterium | reverse complement strand
CCTCGGTTATCATATCGCGGGGTGAATATCATCCCATCCTCCGAGATGTAGCAATTTGCCCACTCTTGTTCGGGAATAAATGCCGCTTTCAAAAGCTCTGTATTCATCATAGTCATATCCTCCCTATTGGTTTATAATATATGGAACAGCGACTTGATAACTTCCTGCCGTTAACTGCCCCACAACACGAACCACATTGCCGTTTACACCGATGGCACCGTTGTTGCTTGTGTTCCCAGTTGGGTGCGCTTGTGAAATCGAGTACGCAGTATACCCTGACGGCAGATTGGCAATAGTAGTATTGTTTGATACGTTTGACCTTGCGGTTATCGCCAGCAAGACAAGACCTACATTGCCGCACTTGTATACCAAGTTGTACCAGCCTTGCGAAGTGATTCCGTTTAACAAGGTCAAGTTTGCTTGCCCATAACTTGGTGCGATATAATCGGTTCCCGCTGTAGCAGAGGTAACAGACCCGCTTCCTGCACCCTTTAAAATCCCCGAAACGGTAATCATGTTCTGCTTGGCGCTGACCTGAGACGGCGTTGCGTAATCACTTCCGGACACTGCGGAAGAAAGCTTCCCCGAAGCGGCTTTTATGATACCGGAAAGACCATCTATCTGTACGTCATCATGAAACGATGTGGGCACCTCAAACACGAAATCGTTTTCGCCCCAGTGAAAAACAGGAATGCTTCGCACTGTTTGTTCCATGCTGCGAATGGTGCTAAGCTTGTCAATTGCTCGCGTTTGAACTGTGTAGCTTTGCAATTGAGAAAAGCTTGGTATTGTAATCTCATATGTTGCCGAATATCTATTCCCACTCTTGGCGACGGTCATGTCATGCCACTCGGCTTCCGTGTTTTGCCAAGTTGCCGTGCTAATCTTGTACCTGTATTGTACCGACAGTGTATTTGACACCGCGCCGAATGAGCCGTTAAAATAGTTTCCGGAGCAAGCAACCGTCATATTTCCGAGCGCATCCGGTCGGTTGTTGGAAATATCGCAGGTCAACTTAATATAATTGACCATCGGCACGGCTAACGAATAAGTGCTGACATTTCCTCTGCTATCTTCTGCCGAAAAAGTAAACACATTGTTTTCTACGCCGTTAAACGTATGCGTACTGCCGTTCCATGTGTTGCTTCCGTTTTTTATGACATACTTGCTTCCATTGATAGTGGCTCCCTTTTTTGGGGAGGCACTTACTGTTGCCGAGGCGTTGCTGTAGTATTTTATCAGCGTATTCCTGCTGTTGGTCAATGCGTATGTGGTATTATTGGTATCGGTAACCGTTCCCGAAACAGTTGGGCTTGCATTAACGATGGTAAAGGTTCTTGGCTCGTTCTTGTGGTAATCTGTCCCGCCGACCCTTGTCCATAAATAGAAATACACGGTCCTGCTGTTGCTTCCGGTTGTGGCATTTCTCAATACCGTTTTTTCGGCTTCGGTCAGCTGGAAAGTGTAGGTTGTCCCTGTTTTCGGCACGTCGCGGTATGTAATATCATCGGTAGAGCCGGTCAGAGAAATACACGCCTTTAGTGATGTAACGGCATTTCCCGCCGGATTGGAATAGGTGATAACAGGGTTCTGCTCGTCGGTAAAATTCGGCACCGATACGATAGAAGCCGCCCGCGGAATGTATGTCAGTGCCATGCTTCCGCTTGCGCTTGCCGTTCCGGGCAAATACGATGCATTGATACCGGACACACTAAAGCTGTAGCTGATTGTCTTGTTGCCGTCGGCATTATGCGATATTGTACTGCTCCCGCTTCTTACCGTCACGGTTGATGTGCCGTTGTATGACATGATATTCCCGCTGTAAGTGGTGCCGTTAAATACCACCGAATAGGTCACCGGAACCGTGTTGCTGTAATTCCAATCGTAGCCTTTCACGATCGGAGACAGCGTAAGGCTCCAGGACACGGAGGATGTATTCTCCGCCGTGACGGTGCTGTTTTCGGTCACGGTTAAGGTGAATTTGTGATGTCCTCTTGAACCATTCGCCGAGATTGTTTTCGTTTGTAACGCCATTTTAACCTCCAATCCAGAAGCAGCCTGTTCGATTCGTTCCATAATCTTCAAAGCGGCTTCTGCCGTCTCCTGCGCCGATAATCAAATAAGTCTTGGCGTGTAAGTTTACCGCATCCACGCCGTTATTATTGGCTGTTAAGATTTCTTCGCCGTTCCGCTTAACGTACATACCGGTATTATCAAGCTTGTTCGACATTTCCTCTCCGCTTTTGGAGATATTCAAACCGTCCGCATCGAACTTATATCCTGCCTTGGTTTCGACTTTAGAAACCCCGTCAGTTTCAAGCTTATCGACACGTGATTCTGTCTGCCCCACCGAAAGGATTATTTCTTTCGTGCTTACATCAACAGCTGCAAACCTTGACCCAACACTTTCTTCGGTCGCAAATTTTTCTTCTGCCTCGTAGCGGATATTTTCCGCCGTTTGTATAATTTGTGTTTGCAGATGTTCATCTTCTTGTACCAATCCGATGATTTGATTCTTAACCTTGTCAACCTCGATTTCCGCGTTTTTAAG
>CAZFQM010000293.1:0-2559 GCA_964520995.1 uncultured Oscillospiraceae bacterium | reverse complement strand
CGCCTACAACCGCTACCCTCATCGTTTCTCATCCTCTCTGTCTTAATCCATAATCGTTACCGTAATGAGCATATCGTTTTTCTGCAATACAACATCCTTTTTTATCGTTAAGGAAATATCGAAATTATCATGAATAACCGCAAAAATATCCTTGTCGTCGATGATATCGGAGGCTTTGCTCGCGCGCTTTCCCACCAGCTCATCGGGCACCGGTATCAAATTAAAGGACAATGTGTGTGCTCCGAAATTGATCGTGCGTATCGATTGATTCTCGGTAAGCGCAGATTTCACTGCCGACACCGTCAGATTGGTCGGGCATACGGTATGCAAGCCGAAATGGGAAAAGACATTCTCCCGCGCAGGGTCATATATTCGCGCAAGCACCGACGGTACCTTAAAGACCTCCTTTGCCAGCTGCGAACACATGATATTCAGATTGTCATCTTGACTAACTGCGGCAACCGCATCACAGCTTTCGATTCCCGCCTGCTTTAAAACATCCTGGTCAATCGGCACTCCTATCGTCGTCATGCCCGAAAAGCTTTCATCCAGCATTTCAAAATTTTTGGCATCTCGGTCCACTACCGAAACATCATGTCCCTCTTCGCTCAGTATAGTAGCAAGCTGTGAACCGACCTTGCCGCATCCGATCACTAAAACATTCATCTCTCACACTCCTGCTTGAAGCAACAAGCAGGCGCTCCTTTTTTACTTTTTTCCTACAGAAAGAACCACCAACAGTATCTATTATAGTATATTTAAATAAAAAGTAAAGACCTATTTTTTCTTTCTGTCATTCGGATGATATTTCGGTATATCCGATTCGAAAATTGTCCATAATGATATCGGCATAGCTATCGTTCGGCTCAGAAAGGCGGATTTTCGGTTGTGAAAAAGGAATCACGTATTTTCATTTTAACTTTTTTTACCTCTTTCATCGTATTGGTTTCAATCGGCAGTATTTTCATGCTGCTTCCCGACAAGCAAGCGGACAATGACAGCTCGTCGGCAAACTCATCCCGATATATTCCCAAGCCGCAGGATAATCTTTCGGTTCTTCTCATCGGCAGAGAACGTTCCGAAAACAACGCGTTGTTTTTTACGTTGATGCGATTCGATGCGCAAAACGCAGTTTTAACCCTTACCGGACTTCCGCCCCAAACTCAAATCAGTGTAGGGCTGCAAAACGATACGCTAAACCGATATTATCAGAAAGGCGGCGCCATGGATGCGGTTCGTGCGGTAAAGCAGGCACTTCGTGTCTCGGTAGATCGTTACGCTTTGTTGGATGAAAACAGCCTCATTACGTTGGCAGACAGCCTGCAAGGAGTTGCATTTCAGGTTCAAAGTGATATGATAAACGAATCGGTAAGGCTGGAAAAAGGATATCAGCTCCTGGATGGCAGGAGATTCAAGGAGCTGATTTTATTTGACAGTGAATATCAAACCGACCTGGAGCTTACCAAAGCGCTAATCGAGCAACGGCTCACTCCACAGCTGATTGACAAAGCAGATACGCTGTTTACCAAAATTCTCGGCAGTACCGAAAGCAATATTTCCTACTATGATTTTGAAATTCGCAAGTCGGCACTGCGCCACTGGATTCAAAACGGCAACAGTAAAACCGAAATTTATCCTCTGACCGGCGTATATTCCGACAAGATTTTTGTATTATCCGAAGATTCGATTTCGGATTATCGTCAAAAGGTCTATCAGCTTCCCGGAGAATCGGAATAAAAAAGCCCTCACAGCAAATGCCGTGAGGGAACAGGCTATGATACCGATGTCAAGTACATTGCTTGGAGCTGCTGTCTTTGTTCCCGGTAAATCCGAACGAAAAGGCGGCTCCCACTACAATCGGAGCATAAAAGGTCAATATTCGCCACAGCAACATGGACAAATTCAAATCACTGCCGCTCATGAAAATCGCAAAAAAGGTGACAAAGCTGATCTCCGCGCCCCCTGCGGCTCCCGGCAAAGGGACAAAGGCTGTAATCATGCTGACAAAAGCCTGTGCGGCGATTATCTGCAACGGTGATATCCCTGTTTTGCCGAAAGCAAGGCACAAAAAATAGGGAATCAAAAAGAAAACCGTCAATTGGATAAGCGACATGAAAAACATCTTCAAGACGGTGACCGTGTTATATCGCATAAGGGTAAAGCCGTCATGAAATTGCTCCAATTCCCGAAAGGCGGCTTCTGTTTTCTCCTCCGGACGCTTTATCAGATGTAGCCTTGCGAAGAAGCGAATCAAAGCGGCTGTCAATTTTTTTGCAGACTCCTTGGCAAAGCCGATGAAAATCAAACCGAGCATTACCGCCATATTAACCGAAAATCCGAGAAGCGACAGTGCCGTTAAGCTACTGACCCTGGCAGCAAAAAAGCTCCGATAGGCAACCAACATGACCGCAGAATACAAAGTCAGCGAAAACTGATAAACGATAAATTTCACCAGCAGCGAGCTGCCCGCAATGCCGAGCGGAACACCGTAGCTTACCATGCTGTACGCCTGCATCGGCTGTCCGCCGCTTGCAAAAGGGGTAATACAATTATAAAACT
>CAZFQM010000292.1:0-2566 GCA_964520995.1 uncultured Oscillospiraceae bacterium | reverse complement strand
TATACATACGGTGCATAACGAAGGGCAGGCAATTCCTCCAAGCAAATCATATAATAATATCCGTCAAAATAGCGCAACGCAGGACAAGCGTTGTAACGAGTGGCTGTATAAGAGTACTCATCCGGCAGCATTTCCCAATGCTCCAAGTCATAGGATTTTGCAAAGAACTCGGTGAAGTGAACGCCGATTTTTTCGTTGGGATAGCCTTCCTCTGCGCTAACCTCGATTGCCATCATGTAGCAATCCTCACCTTTACAAACCGAAGTGTTCCAAAAGCGCTTTTCCTTGCTGTAAATGACTTCTTGATACGTAAAAGTCTTCAAATCGGTTGTTTTATACATACACACATGATGTCCGCCGCGGTTGTCATGCCATTCTCCTTTCCCTTTATCTGTATCAAACATAGTCATTTTTTGGTTATCGTGCATATCCGTGCAGAAAACATAAAGCGCATCACCCTCTGCATAAGCAGAGGCAAAATAATGCTCCTCTCCCAACAAAGCAAGGATTTCCTGCGTTTCCAGGTCAATTACCCGAATATGCTGGGTCTCCACACCGTCAGTTCCACCAAATCTGCTTTCCACCATAATCGGCCGTCCGTTGAAAACAACCGGTGTCTGCTCCATTCCGCGTTTGATTGCACCCAGTTTGGTAATAATCGGCTTTCTTGCCGTCCGTTGTCTCAATCCGTATAAATATTCGCTCATCTTGCTTTCTCCCATCATTTTAATTTCAATAAAAAGTTCATAATGTATTTGGCGTTATTTTTCAGAGCCGCCTCGGTAATTAGCCCCTGCTCCAAGGCAATGCATAAATGCTCGCAACTGCTGACCGGCATATGTACATTATTTCCCGCCAATACCTCACGGTATGGCTCTGCGTGCGAGCCCCAATCGGCGATTGTCAATCCGTCATATTTCCATTCTTCCCTTAAAATACCGGTAATCAGATCTTTGTTTTCGGGAGAATATTTGCCGTTTATCATATTGTAAGAGGTCATAACCGACAAAGGCTGTGACTCCTGTATCGCAATCTCAAAACCCTTTAAATAAATCTCACGCAATGCTCTTTCCGAAACGATCGAATCGGAGTAATATCGGTTATCCTCTTTGTTATTGCAGGCAAAATGCTTAATGCAAGCACCGATTCCCACCGATTGAATGCCGTTGACAATGGCAGCAGCCATTTTTCCCGAAACATACGGGTCCTCGGAAAAATATTCAAAGTTTCGTCCGCAAAGCGGATTTCGATGAATATTCAGTGCAGGAGCGAGCCACAACGCAAAGTTGTTTTCCGCCGCCTCCATTGCTCCCACTTTTCCGATTTCGTATAGCAACTCCTCATTCCAGGTGGAGGCAAGCAAGGTTGCCGTCGGCAAAGCAGTGGTAAAATATCCCAAGTCCGGAGCCAAGCGAACACCGGCGGGGCCGTCTGTTGTCATTGCCGCAGGAACACCGAACTCACGCAGGTCACCGATTCCGCTTGTGTTGGCAATGCCCTGGTTCGGACATCCGCAGGTAAGCGACATCAAATCAAATATATCCAGCTGCTCCAGAAAATCATCCATCGAATTTTTGCCTTGCGCCACATCAATGAGTCGAATCACTTCGTTGTCCGAAGGGAAGTTTCTGAAATCAATTTTGCGGGGAGCGTTTTCCAATAAATCCTTGTGGTCATATTTCCAATACTTATTGGTTCCCCATTCGGAAGTGTCAAGTAATGCCTCATTTTCGGTAACTTCCTTTGCCTCAAAGCTTCCGTCTGCCTTTAAGGTTTTGGATAATCTCTTGGCAACACACCTGTTTTGCACCTGCTTTACCACTGTATACGGGAGTGAAACAGTACCGACCGGGGTACAAGAGCGGCAATCGGTTCCGGCAAATATTTCATACTCGCCTTCCTCCAATACAAACGCCGCAAGTGCCTCATCATAAGAAGCCAGCTTGTTTTTTTCCACCGTAAAGGTAAGTTCGCAATCCTCTCCTGCGCTCAACAGCGGAGTTTTGCGAAAAGCACGCAACTCCCTGGTCGGCTTATCCAGCTTGCCGCTCGGAGACTTGGTGTAAATTTGTATTGTTTCTTTTCCCGCACACTTACCGACATTTTTCACCTTGGCAACCACGGAAAATCTCTTGGCATCCGCAGAAAAAGAATAGGAAATTTCAAAATTTGTATAGGACAATCCGTACCCGAATGGGTACAAAACCTTATTCTGTGCATCCGAAATCGTTTCAAAATACCGATATCCCACAAAAATGTCTTCGCAATATTCCACGGTTGTACGTGATTGATTGTAAAACGGCGAAGACGGATAATCCATATAGCTTTTTGCCCATGTATCGGTTGTTTTGCCACTGGGACAAATTTTTCCGATGAGCAGCTCTTTCAGCACATCTGCTCCTTCATTTCCGCCCTGAAAAGCGGCAACAATCGCACTTATTTTTTTATTGTGCGCCACATAAGATAAATCCATCACCGCCACTGTGTTTAAAATCAAAACAGTTTTGGAAAAAGCCGATGATACCTTATCTATCAAATTCTGTTCGGTACAGGTCAAACAATACTC
>CAZFQM010000291.1:0-2585 GCA_964520995.1 uncultured Oscillospiraceae bacterium | reverse complement strand
TACTAAATGCAATCGTAAATTCTACTGTTGCATTTACTTTGAGAATTTACTAAAGGATAAATAAAACAGAAAAAAGCGATATAATACTTGATTTTTTCAGGTAACGGTGTTACACTTATTTCATACCACACAAATTTAATAGAACTGCACTTATTTCGAAGCTGTATTTATTTAGGTAAAAATGCAAGCTTCTGTTTTCGCATCTTCGTGTAAGTGCAAAAATTTGTGTGGTAGCAAATTGAAGTTATGCATTTTTCGGTGTGTGTAACTTCGGTTGCACACACTTTTTTATTAGGAGGAAAAAACGATGAAAAGAATTTTTGCACTTATCACGGCACTGATACTGGCTCTCACATTATCTGCCTGCGGCACCGAAAGCGTAAATTCCGTCGAGAGCATTGTCGAAAGCAGTAAAACAGAGGAATCGCAGGCTGCGGTCAGCTCTCAAAAACCGAAAAAAGATACCGCAACCCAGACAAAGCAGGATTCTGCCAATAAGCATACGCATAAGTATACCGCCAAGAAAACGCCTGCCACCTGCAAGGAAAAGGGGTACACCACCTACACCTGTTCCTGCGGCGCATCCTATGTCAAGGATTACGTAGAGGGCAAGCACGAGTATGTAAACAACAAATGTAAATATTGCGGCAAAGCAAATGTTGACGGGCTGTACGAGCACCTGAAGAGCTGGGTGCTGGAAAACGGAACGGTAAACGGCGATTATGTTTACTACGGAAAAAGCTCCGATACATACGGAGGCAAAGCATATGAAAACTTCAGCTTGACCTATTGGAATGACACCGGGCGGTTGGAATTTTGCTTGCATTGCCCCATAAATGACACATACAGCCACAGCTTTTACATTCTCATTCCGAAAACCCATAACGGAAATTATGAATACTGCTCTTCGTATTATTATCGTGATAACGGCGAAAGCAAATACGAAAGCAACGGCGTGATTGAGGCTGCTGCTTTTACCGATAATTATCCCTTGAAATCAACCTCATATTACGGTGCCGCCGATTATCAGAATACATTTCTGGAGGAAAGTCGAATCGGCATTTGTGACAGCTTGCGTTGCCTGAGTCAATTTTTGGAAAAGGAAAAGCTCGGTTACACTCTTTCCGATTTGGGCTTTGCGAAATTCTCATAATATCGAAGAAAATTGAAAAGATGCCGGATAGAGCAGCTGACGGGAAGCACAGAGACCATAGCGGTCGGATGTGCTTCCTTTTTTTATCCGAGCTGTTTTCTCTGCCGAAAAATCGGGAAAAGAGGAATATTTTCTTAATTACTTTGCAAAGCGGGGAAATTGTGGTATACTAAAAAAGAAAAAACAGGAAAGGACAACAGGATTATGCCCATTCGATACAAGCTTTTTGCTTTGTTGCTGATATCCACTGCTCTTTTGTGCGCATTTTCGGGGTGCAGCTCTGTGAAGGATACCGCTTCCGAAAGCAGTGCCGCTCATTCCCCACAATCCGCTCTTTCTTCGGAGAAACCTGCCTCCTCGGAGCCGACCTTCTCGAAAGTATCATCTACCGTGAAAACTACCGACGGCACTGTGGATCTCTTTGCCGCGGGAGATAATATTTATCACGATTCGGTCATCAATTCGGGCAGAACCACAGACGGCTTTGATTTTACCTCTTACTATGAATATATTGCAAAGGATATCAAAAATGCCGATATTTCCTTTATCAATCAGGAATCCCCACTCGGCGGAGAAGCACTCGGTATTGGCGGATATCCGAATTTCAATTCCCCGCAGGAGTTGGGGGACAATCTGGTCTCTTTGGGCTTTGATGTGATTTCTCAAGCCAACAATCATATGTTGGATAAGGGCGCCAAGGGGATTATAAAAACCATCGAGTTCTGGAAAAAATATCCGCAGATTGCGCTCATCGGCATTAACGAAAGCGAAAGTGACCGTGAGCGGATTCGAATCGTGGAGCGCAACGGCGTGAAAATTTCGTTTTTATCCTATACCTACGGAACGAACGGCTATAAAACGCCGTCGGGACAGGATTATCTGATTAACCTCATCGACCGTGCTGTTATCAAAAAGGATGTGGCACGCGCGAAGGAGGTCTCGGATGCGGTTGTGGTTTCCATGCATTGGGGCGTGGAATATTCCACAACGGTCTCTTCCACCCAAACCGGCTTGGCACAATACCTTGCAGATCTCGGCGTGGAGCTTGTCATCGGACATCATCCGCACGTGATACAAAAGGTCGATTGGGTGACCGGAAGCGGCGGAAATAAAACGTTGGTTTATTATTCGCTGGGAAATTTTCTCTCCTCGCAGGAAAGGGTGCCGCGGATGTTGGGGGCTGTGGCGAATGTCCGCTTTGTCAAAAAGGACGGAAACGCCTCTGTCACGCAGGCAAAGGTCACCCCTGTCGTTACGCACTTTGAATATGACGGCACACAAAAAGAAAATTATCAAAAAAGAAATTTTAAAATCTACAAATTGTCGGAATATACCGAGTCGCTGGCTTCTCATCACGGGTTTAAGGATTATGACACGCCGTTTTAGGTCGATAAGGTGGAATCGCTTGCCGCAAATGTGCTGAAGGATTGGT
>CAZFQM010000290.1:0-2598 GCA_964520995.1 uncultured Oscillospiraceae bacterium | reverse complement strand
TGTATGGACCTCCCGGATTGGGAAAAACAACCCTGTCTCAAATTATCGCCAACGAAATGAACGTCAATATCCGTATTACCTCCGGACCGGCAATCGAAAAGCCGGGTGACTTGGCGGCGTTACTCACCAACCTCAGCCCCAACGATGTATTGTTTATCGACGAAATCCACCGCCTTTCCCGCGCAGTAGAGGAGGTTCTCTACCCCGCAATGGAGGATTATGCGCTGGACATCATCATCGGCAAGGGACCCTCGGCGCGTTCCATACGAATTGATTTGCCGAAATTCACCCTGGTCGGCGCAACAACCCGTGCCGGTCAGCTGACTGCTCCGTTGCGTGACCGCTTCGGTGTTACTCTGCGGCTGGAGCTGTATACCCCCGAACAGCTTTGTCAAATCATTATGCGGAGCGCGGCAATTCTGGAAATCCCCTGCGAAAAGGACGGTGCTCTGGAGCTGGCAAAGCGTTCTCGCGGGACTCCGCGAATTGCCAACCGCTTGCTGAAAAGAATCCGCGATTTCGCACAGGTCATCGGTGACGGTGTCATTACCCGTGACATTGTTTCACAATCCTTAGACAAGTTGGAAATCGATGAGCTGGGCTTGGATTTGGTCGATCGACGGATGCTGAAAATGATTATCACCCACTATAACGGCGGTCCGGTCGGCTTGGAAACCTTAGCGGCAGCCTTGGGAGAAGAAGCCATCACCTTAGAGGACGTATATGAGCCTTATCTGATGCAGTTAGGCTTCTTGGCACGCACCCCCAGAGGTCGCTGTGCCACTGCATTGGCTTATCAGCATTTGGGAATGGTACGGGACGGACAGCAAATGTTTTAACACGCAAGTCCTATCTCATAACAAACGATAAAATATAACAAAGCGCAGGCTTGGAATCACGCAAGCCTCGGTCTGCAGTATATGACACAAAGCAGACTGCGAAAGGAGAAAATATCAATGGGTAGATTATTCGGAACAGACGGTGCCCGCGGCATCGCCAATACAGAGCTTACCTGCGAGCTGGCAATGCAAATCGGTCGTGCAGCCGCTTTGGTACTCACCAAGCACCAAAGCCGCAAGCCGAAAATTTTAATCGGCAGAGACACTCGAATCTCCTCCTCCATGCTGGAGGCAGCTCTGGTTGCGGGACTTTGCTCGGTCGGCGCCGACGCGGAGCTGATTGGTGTCATCCCCACCCCCGCTGTCGCTTATCTGGTATCGCGGTATGAAGCAGATGCCGGCATTATGATCTCCGCCTCTCACAACCCCGTGGAATTTAACGGAATCAAGCTGTTCAGCTCCACCGGATATAAGCTCAACGATGACATTGAAGAAGAAATCGAAGCGTTGATTCTGGACAACCCGCAGGATATCCCGCTCAAGGAGGGAACTGAGCTGGGTCGTGTATACAGACGGCGCTCCGCTCCTTTTGATTACATCAGCCACATTTGCTCCTCAATCAGCGGCGACCTGAAAGGCATTAAGGTAGCGGTCGATTGTGCCAACGGCAGCGCCAGCACCACTGCCGACAAGCTGTTTGCGGAGCTCGGCGCCGAAGCACTGGTATTTCATGCCGAGCCGGATGGCACAAACATCAACAAGGATTGCGGTTCTACCCATATCGAATCGCTGACCAAATTCGTAAAAATCCACGAATGCCAGCTCGGTGTTGCCTTTGACGGAGATGCCGACCGCTGCTTGGCAGTGGACGAAAACGGCAACGTCGTGGACGGTGACCAAATGATTGCCGTTTTTGCCGACTATATGAAAAAGGAAGGCACTCTGGCAAAGAATTCCGCCGTCGTAACAGTCATGTCCAATCTCGGCTTCTTCCGCTTTGCCGAAGATAAGAATATCCATGCCGTTACCACCAAGGTGGGAGATCGCTATGTGCTTGAAGAAATGCGCAAAGAAGGCTACAATCTCGGCGGTGAGCAATCCGGACATATCATCTTCTCGGACTACGCAACAACCGGAGACGGTCAGCTTTCGGCGGTCAAGCTGTTGAGTATCCTCAAGGCGACCGGGAAACCGTTATCCGAGCTTGCCGACGTGATGGAGCAGTATCCCCAGGTCATGGTCAACGTCCACGTTTCGAATGACAAAAAATCACTGTTAAATACCGACAGCGACATTCAATCGGCAATACAAGCTGCCGGCGATACCCTCGGAAAAGACGGAAGAATTCTGGTTCGTGCCTCCGGCACCGAACCGCTCATCCGAGTCATGGCAGAGGGCAAGGACCGTCGTTTGATTCAACAATTTGCAGACAGCATTGCCGCAACAATTCAAGAAAAGCTGGGTTAATCAGCATAGGAGAAAATCAGATGAGAATTGCCGACGGTTGGAAGGATTACCGTATTATAGACACCTCTTCGGGCGAAAAGCTCGAAATGTGGGGAGATGTGTGCCTGGCACGCCCTGACCCTCAAATTATCTGGAATACATCCAAGAGCGAGGCTTGGAAAAACGCCGATGCCCATTATCGGCGCGCCAATACCGGCGGCGGCCACTGGGAATTTGCCCGCCGCTTACCGGAGCATTGGAGCATTGCCTATAAGGAGCTGCGCTTTCAAATCAAGCCGACCGGTTTTAAGCA
>CAZFQM010000289.1:0-2615 GCA_964520995.1 uncultured Oscillospiraceae bacterium | reverse complement strand
GTCCCTTGTGTCTGCCTATTCCACCACAGCGGCAAGTAATTATAAGTTGTCACAAACATAATGCTAAATTATAATATCATATTTTATTGAGTGTGTCAAGTTTTTTTCGAGAAATAATTAGTCGGTTTATATTTTTACGCATATTATGTTGCATTTTGTCGAAAAAAGTAGTATAATATTCCAATATAAAATGTTTTCATTTTAAAGTATCATATTGTGAAATCAGAGGAATGATGACGCAATTCGACGGAGGTAAGTATGATGAAGAAAAAAATGAAAAGTATTGCGATATTGATGCTGTTGACGTTTTTGCTTGTCGGTATGCTGTCGGCGTGCGCAACCAAGCTGAGTGGCACATACACCAATGATGAGGGACTTATTAAGCAGAGCTTTACCTTTAAAGAGAATGACAAGGTTGAGGTTTCCGCGTTCGGCATTGACGTGGAGGGAGAGTACCTTATTGAGGATGACACAATTACTATCACCTACAGCCTTTTAAACCTCAGCTACGATTGGGAAAAAAGCTTTGAGAAAAAGGGAAATTCGATTTTTATTGACGGAACCGAATTTATCAAGGAATAACGATTCTTTTATATGCATCGAGAAATAAGAGATACACAGAGAGGGCGCTTTATGAAAAGATTAGTAAGCCTATTTCTTACGGTTATCCTACTGGTTGCAGCTGTGTCGGTCGGAATGCCTACTGCTCATGCAGCTACAAGAAACGATGCTTCCAGAGCGATTGCAATCGTTTTCGACAACTCCGGTTCTATGTATGATGATGGGGATCAGGCTTGGTGCCGTGCAACCTATGCGATGGAGGTATTTGCTTCCATGCTGAATTCCGGAGATATATTGCAAATCTATCCGATGCACCCGATCCTGGTGGGCAACAAGGAATACACAATGAAAAATCCGTTTCAAATAACGGATGCGGCGCAGGCCTCCTCAATACGGGAAATTTACACAAAGGATGCAGGCGGAACGCCGATTGAAAGCATAGATTCTGCGGTTGCGGGGTTGCAATCCCTGCAGGCAGATAAAAAATACATGGTGGTTCTGACCGACGGCGGTACCTTTTCCAAAAACGGCTACGGCTTAAACAAGGATAAAACGAAAAATGAGCTGGACAAGCGTTTTCAGGCGAATGCCGGAAAATCAATGACCGTTATGTATTTGGGTATCGGCTCGGAGGCTTGTGTGCCAAATACCAAGCAATCGGAATATTTTGTGAAAAAGCAGGCGGTCAATACGGCAGAAGTACTGTCTACCTTGACTGATATGTGCAACTTGATTTTCGGCAGAGACAGCTTACCGAAAAAATATATTTCCGGCAAATCAATAACATTTGATATTTCGGTCGGTAAGCTGATTGTTTTTGTGCAGGGAAACAACATCGCCGACCTGCAAATTAAATCCGAAAACGGCAAGCCTGTCGGAAAGCAGATAAGTGCTCGGCAGACAAAATATTCCACCAAGGGCGCTGCGGATTACAAAAGTGTGGCGGACACCTCCTTGCAGGGGATGATTGTTACCTATGAGGGTTGCGCCGCGGGGCGTTACAACATTGAGTATGCCGGAACCGCAACCAGCGTGGAGGTCTATTACGAGCCGGATGCCGACCTGGAATTTATTTTTACCGATTCAGAGGGCAACAATGTTGATTTGAATGCACTTTATGAGGGAAAGTATAAGGTCAGCTTCGGCATGAAGGATGCAAAGACGGGAAAGTTGATTTCGTCCGAGCTGTTGGGCAATCCGCATTATGAGGGCAGCTATACCGTAAACGGTAAAAAGATACCGATCACTTGCGATGGTTACAGTGGCGAAGTACCTATTGTGCTGAATATGAACGATACCTTTGAGGCTGACTTGACCGTTACCTATTTAAACGGATATACGATTTCAAAAAATTCTACCGATTTCGGCTGGCCGAAGGGCGGTGTCAGGGTACTTGCACCTCCGCTCGGCGAGCTGCGGGCAGAATTGACGGTTCCTCAAAATTACATCCTGATCAAGGAATTATCTCAAACCCAAGCGATGACGGTCGATTTGACACTAAACGGCGAAAAGCTGACAGCCGAAGAATTTGATGCGGTAAAGCTGACGGTGGATTGCGGCGGAATTGCTCATACGGTGACACCACGCAAGGCAGATTCGCAGTACCTCATTCAATTGGAGCCTACCAAGCATATCAATGCGGGCAGTTACCGTATCCTTGCAGAAGCAAAATATTCGGACAAAGCCGACAGAAAAGCGGAAGCGACCGATTCCTCCAAGGTTACCTTGAGTAATACCCCGCTTTGGGTCAAATGGACAATCAGCCTTCTGTTTCTTGTCATCTTGATCATCATTATCTGGCTGATTCTTCATATCAAGGTGTTGCCGACTATACGTACAACAAGAAAGCTCAGCTCAATGAATTTTGACGGAGATGATGTTACGCAGGCAACCTCTTTCATGGCGGAAATCAAGAAAAAGAGCGCTAAAATGCAGGGACAGTATGCGGGCAAGCGATTTGGTATCACGATGGATGTGACACCGGGAAAAGAAAGCTATCTGTACAAGTCTCCGAAAAGGAGGAGTGCTGTGGTGAAAACAGCCTCTGTCAGAAA
>CAZFQM010000288.1:0-2628 GCA_964520995.1 uncultured Oscillospiraceae bacterium | reverse complement strand
TAAAGGACTCTTGCTCGAACGGCGTTCCGAAAAAGACTATTTTTTCGGGGTCTGCCAGGCAGACCAGGTTGTTGATGAAAACCGCAAAGCTTTCTACGCAGCTTTTGAAGATTTTCATTACCCCGGGGTCATTTAAAGAGATGTAATCAAAGATTCCCGCAACCCGCAGACTATTGATATTTCCCTTTACGTGTTCATATAAAACCGGGGTGTTTTCCTTGGAAAAGGCGTTTACGATTCGAACATAAACCGCATCATCCGAAAATTCGTTGACAGCGCAGCCTTTGCGCCCGCAAAAGCATCGGTCGCCATCCTGCCTTACCGTCATATGCGCGATGTTCATCGCTTGATGATGATATCCGCGATAGATTTCATTCCGAACCATAATGGCGGCATCGATGTTGTCGGAAAAACGAATCACAATGAGATTATCACCTGAGGCATCGGGCGACAGAAAATCCACCTCCGCGCGGGCAATGCCGCTTATCATCGAATCAAACGCCACCGGAATTTGAAATTCCTTTCCAAATTCCCGTTGCAGCTCGTCGTAATTCGGGACGCCGTCCTGCTCGGGAACTTTCATAAAGCGCATGGCGCGGTTGTTGAGACAGACTCCGATGCCCAATATTTGAGTCTCCTCCAGGCAGTTATAGGACATCATTTCCTTCATATTCACAAAAATATGATGCAGGATAAGCTCGTTGGTATCGTTCGGATGAATTTCAAGCTGTCGTTTTTCCAGAACCTCCCCGCCGATATTGGATAATCCGATGTGTATTTTTAAGCCGTCGATTGCGACACCGAACGCAAAGCGAAAGTTTTTATTGATATCAATTAAAATTTTCTTTCGTCCGCGTGCGGCCTTTTGCCCCGACAAGCCTGCTTCGCCCTTTTCGTATAAAACACCTTGCTCGATCATTTCGTTGGTGATAATCGTTACCGCCGCTCGAGTCAATTCCAGAGATGATGACAAATCAACCCTGGAGGTGGGACCGTGTTGCTGCAACTGCTTTAAGATTTGCATTCTGTTTCGCCGTTTTAAATCTAATTTACTTATTCCAAACTGTTCCACAACAATCCCCCTCACAATTCTATCGAAAAACACATCATAAATAAAAGTTTAACGAACGAAAAAAAAGATGTCAATGAAATACAGTGAATAAATTGTTAATTTGTTCATTGTGTTTCGCTGCCAAGCACAATGCTTGGATTTCATTCGCAGCAGAGAATAATTCCCTGTACCCTAATCCGCGAAAAGCTTAGCAAATGGAAAGGGTCGGAGTTTGCGGAGTGAGGTTGCGGGAGGCGACTCTCTCCTTCCGTCTTTTGCTCCGCAAAAGCCACCTCCCTCGTCAGAGGGAGGCTTGAGAAAGGCGAAACTTTTAAAATAAGCATTCCCTACGACCGCGAGCGATAAGGCGATTTGTTCCTATTAAGCCGGTACGCGAATTCTGCACCCTAATCCGCGCACTGAGTGGGTGCAAATGAATGGCGTTTATGGGATTGGGGTTATCGTTGGGAGGAGCTGTTGTGTTTTCTAACGCTCCCACTTGTCACACAGACTGTTAATCTGCTCGGTGAATTTCGTCAGCTCCTTATTTGAGCTGCCCTCATGCCGCTTGATAAGAGTCATGAGGCGTTGACCTGCACAAACCAAGCGCTGAAAGACTTCCGATATCCGAACGGTCTCCTTGCTCTTCTTCGGCGCGGGGGCAATGCCTTTCTCCGGACAGCTGTTTGTCACTAAGTCAAAGCTTGCCTGCCGATTGGGCGCCAAAGCGGCATAGCCCCGCTCCTGCAATAGTGCCGCAAAGGAATCGCAGACTTCTGCCTCGCCATGGACAACGAATACTTTTTTCGGCTTTTGCTCAAAAGCGTCGAGCCAGCGCAACAAGCCTGCTTGGTCGGCGTGACCGCTGATACCCTGCAATCGGACAATGTCGGCGTTGACGGTGATGGATTCACCGAACAGCTTTACCTTTTTTGCGCCCTCCAGCAGGGAACGCCCCAGGGAGCCGGCTGCCTGAAAGCCGACAAAGACAACCGTGGACTCGGCTCTCCAGAGGTTGTGCTTTAAGTGATGGCGGATACGCCCCGCATCGCACATTCCGCTCGCGGAAATAATGACCTTGCTTCGGTTATCGAAGTTAATCGCTTTGGACTCTTCGCTGGTGACCGAGATTTGCAAGCCTTCAAAGGTAATCGGATTGATGCCGCGGTTGATTAAAGCCATGGCTTCTTCGTCAAAATATCCCTTTACGTTTTTATTGAAAACATCGGTTGCCTCCACGGCAAGCGGGCTGTCAACATAAACCGGAATTTTCGAATGTCCGGGCACTCTGTTGTTATTGACAATATCCCGCAGGAAATAGAGCAACTCCTGTGTTCTTCCAACCGCAAAGGAGGGGATAATGACGTTCCCGCCGCGGTCAAAGGTCCTTTTTATAATCTCAGCCAGCTCCTGCACATAATTCGGAGCTTCGCCGTGATTGCGGTCGCCGTAGGTGGATTCCATAACGACGTAATCTGCCTCGGTGATATATTGCGGGTCTTTAATCAGCGGCTGATTCAAATTGCCGATGTCTCCCGAAAAAACCAGCTTTTTGCCGATACCGTCCTCTTCCAGCC
>CAZFQM010000287.1:0-2632 GCA_964520995.1 uncultured Oscillospiraceae bacterium | reverse complement strand
CTACCGCCGGCTCCGAAAAAATCGTAGTAGCCGCCAACTGAAAAACCTCTTCGGTGATGCCCTCAACATCATAACGATTCAGAACTCTGACGTTTTTCAGGTCGGTGAGGTGCAGGGAAGCCTTTAAATCGTTGAGGATTCCTTGCGCTTCGACGGTAAACGGTCCTTTCTTTTCCACATAAATACGAAACACTGACATGATGTAACCTCCAAAATATATTAATGTTATTTATTGATACAATTCACCGATGCAACGTGTTGCTTCTGCCGCGATGATTTTGACCGACAAAATTTGACCGGACAGCTCGGTATCGCTTTTTACCGATACTGTGGCATAGTTGGGGGTGTAGCCCTCATAGAAGCCGTCCTGTGTTTTGGATTCGAACAGAACCTTCTCGATTCGTCCGACCTGGGTTTGTAAAAAATCCTTTTGCGTTTGTGCGGTTACGGCAATCATTTCTTTGCTTCTGCGCTCCTTGACCGCACGTGCGATTTGGTCGGGGCGCTTGGCTGCGGGAGTTCCCTCACGTTTGGAATAAGCAAATATATGCGCCTTTGCCGGCTTGATTTGCGCTGCAAAGGCAAGGGAGGCGGCAAATTCCTCCTCGGTTTCGCCGGGAAAGCCGACCATGATATCGGTAGTAATCGAAGCGTTTTCGAAGGCTTGTCTGACCTTGAAAACGATTTCGGCATATTCCTCGGTGGTGTAGCGACGATTCATTCGCTTTAAGGTAGCATCACAGCCGCTTTGCAGGGCGAGATGAAACTGCGGGCAAAATTTATTTAAAGCGGAAAGCCGCTTGATGTCATCGTCGGATAAAAGCTCCGGTTCCAAGGATCCCAATCGCACCCGCTCGATTCCCTCAACTGTGCAAGCGAGTTCTACGGCATCAATCAGCTTTTTGCCGATATCCTTACCGTAAGAGGAAAGGTTGATGCCGACCAATACAATCTCCTTGTAGCCGTTTGCCGCAAGCTTGTTCAGCTCATTTTGCAGCTCCTCCAATGTCTTGGAGCGAATCGGTCCTCTTGCTTTCGGGATGATGCAATAGGAACAGTACTTGTCACAGCCGTCCTCGATTTTTACAAAGGCACGGGTACGCTCTCGAAACTGCATTGCCGACATTTTTTCGAATTTTTCTTCCCGTGAATGAGGCTCAATGTCGATAATGCGAACACCGCCGGTTTGAACGGCATTGATGTCATCAAGCAGTTTCAGCCGTTGCCGGGCACCGCGGATAATATCCGCTTCGGTGATTTTTTCGGCTTCTTCGGGGAATGCCTGAGGAAAGCAACCGGTAAGGGCGATAATCGCATTCGGATTCTTCCGTTTGAAGCGATGCAAAATTTGTCTGGTTTTTTTATCTCCCGAGGAGGTTACCGTACAGGAGTTGATGACATATACATCCGCAACATCCTCATGTGAGACGATTTCATATCCGCTTTTTTGGAATTGTGCCGCTAAAATTTCGGTTTCATATTGGTTTACCTTGCACCCGAGAGTGTAAAAAGCAGCTCGCATTTAAACATCCTTTCCAAACAAAATTCTATTACATTTTACACAAACGTTTCTTCTTATATTTAGTATTATAATAGATTTATCAGAAATTTACAATTAGCAGTTGACTTAAAACTCAACAACTGATATATTATATTTATAGTGAATATTTTCAATAAACATATGATTACATTTTAGGAGGAAATAAATATGAAAACCACTACTATTATGCTCAACACCATTAATGACGTAAAACTGTTTGTCAACACAGTTGCGAAGTACGATTTTGATGTAGATTTGGTATCGGGCAGATATGCCATTGATGCGAAATCCATTATGGGTATTTTCAGCCTGGATTTATCCAAGCCGATTCAACTGGAGGCTCATACCGATGAGTGTGAGGCATTCTTTGAGGAAATCAAGGATTTTATTGTCAAATAAAAGAGGAAATGCAAGAAAGACAACATTCTTTCAAACCAAAGCAACACACCTCCGAAAGCGGATACTTTCGGAGGTGTGTTGCTTTTTTGTGATACGTTTTATCCGTTTGCTTCAGCAACCGCAGCCGCAATCGTTATTGAGTGCATTGCCGCAGCTGTTGCCACAGCCGTTACCGCAGCAGCATACCAATATCAGAATCAAAATAAGTATCCAGGTGCAATTGCCGCCGAAAAAATTACCGCAACCCATAGCATAATCCTCCTTTATCTTCAGATTAAGCAAAACGCTTTGCAGCAGGTTCTGTTTTCCTGCTTACAAGATATTTTATGCCAAACAGGGTAAAACGGTGACAGCAAAGTGGGAAATATCTTTGCATTTGAAAAAGCTTGAAAAATAGAGAAACAGTGAGAAAACAGCAGATATTGAAAGATATATTTCGTTTTTAAAAAAGATATCACGCATCTTTGACTTTAATTGACTTTGACTTTAACTGACTTTATGATATAATAGAATCAAAGGTCAAAGATAGTCAAAGACAAACACAGGACGCTGTGCTTGGGAAAGGAATGGCGATAAAATGAATGTCACGGATATTATAGCGCAAGCGATTCAGGAAATGTTGGATGAGCACGACGGTACAGCCAGAATCAACCGTAATGAATTTGCCGGCAAAATCGGATGTGTGCCCAGCCA
>CAZFQM010000286.1:0-2646 GCA_964520995.1 uncultured Oscillospiraceae bacterium | reverse complement strand
CTGACCAAGAAAATGGCAGAAGATTTAACCGACTTTTTGAAAAAAACAGATGTTAAGGTTCGCTATATGCACCATGATATTGACACGATAGAGCGGATGGAGATCATCCGAGATTTGCGGCTCGGTGAATTTGATGTTTTGGTCGGAATCAACCTGTTGCGAGAGGGATTGGATATTCCCGAGGTCTCTCTTGTCTGCATTTTGGATGCCGACAAGGAAGGCTTCTTGCGCTCGGAAACCTCCTTGATTCAGACTATCGGACGTGCCGCACGAAATGACCACGGCAAGGTGATTATGTACGCGGACCAGGTAACCGGTTCGATGGAGCGTGCAATCTCCGAGACTCTGCGCCGTCGAGAAATTCAGATGCAATATAACCAAGAGCACGGAATTAAACCGCAATCCATCAAAAAGGAGATTCGCGATATCATCGAGATTTCCAGCCATAATGTGGACAAGGACGGAAATCCCGTGAAGAAGCTAAGTCGTCAGGAGCGTACCGAGCTTATTGCCAAGCTAAAGACAGAGATGAAAGCGGCGGCAAAGCTGTTGGAATTTGAGCACGCGGCATATTTAAGAGATAAGATTAAAGAATTGGAAGAAATGAAATGATAGTTTATCACGGCGCTTCAAAAATCATTCAAAAGCCTCAAATCATCCTCTCCGAAATCGGTCGGGAGTTCGGAGTCGGCTTTTATGTAACCGCAGAGAGGGGAGTTGCAGTGCAGAACGCAAGGCTTGCCGCCAAAAAAGGATTTATTTATGATAATCCCAAGCCGATTTTAAATGTATATGAATTGGATGTCGAGTGGCTGACGGCGGAGTTTTCTGTGATACGGTTGGAAAAATACAGTAAACAATGGCTGGACTTTGTGCTTCAATGTTACACCGACATCCATTTTGTGCACCCCTATGATGCGGTATTCGGCAATGCAGTGACCGCCGAGGTGCGGGAGGCTTTGTCCTTGTACCGACACGGTAAAATTTCCGAGGCGGAGATATTGGCTCGTCTCTCGGACAGCACTGCGGTCGAGCAAATCTGCTTTTCCACAGCCGCCGCTTCGGAGCTGCTATGCTATCGGGAAAGCATATCCGTATAACCGTAAAAGCACCTCAAGGACTTGGAGCCGTGAGGTGCTTTTATCTTTTACGGAGGCAAATTATTTGATGATAGCGCCTACTTTGGTATTCGCCTCGGGGGTCGGCTCCGACTTATTGACGTGCTTGACAATCGCAATGCCTGATATCAGCAGGCACCCCAAGCCGATGGCATACCTATGCTGAAGCAGGGTAAGGATGACAGCGGTAAGCGCAAAAAATGAATAGGTAACAATACTTCTGACGCGGTGAGGTCGGATTTTGATTAGGGTAGAGAACAAAATGTAAAAGCCCGCTAAAATCAGCATTATCCATGTTACGGGGAAGAGGGCGGTTAATACGCCGAAAGAGGTAGAAATGCATTTGCCGCCGGATTGCTTGTAAAACGGTGCGATGGCGTGCCCCAAAACCGGAGCTGCCATGACAAGGGAAAAGAGGAGACTTTCGGTGTCTACCGTTTTGACGGCGAGATAAACCGGCAGAAAGCCCTTGAGCAGGTCGCAGAATAAGCATAGCATACCGATTTTTTTGCCGGCGTGAAGAAAGACATTTGCCGCCCCCGGATTATGGTCATCGCTTATTTGACAAATATCGATTCCGCAAAGCCATTTTGGAATGTGAAAGCTGAACAGGATACCGCCGCATAAGTATCCGCCCGCTATCAGTGCTGTCCAGAGCAATTGGATAGGGCAGCTCATCGACTTAGAATATGTGCGACGATATCCGCGGCGGCATTGGGATTGATCTGTTGTCTTTGCATGGCGCACATCCTTTCGGCTTGGTTGGTATTTTCGATTAAGGAATCGGCAAGCATTGCGGCTTCCTTTGTCGTTTTTGCATAGAGAGACATTCCTTTTTTGGAGAAAAAGGCGGTATTTTCGGTTTCACATCCCGGAATCGGCATAACGTGGATAAAAGGGATATTCGCTACGGCGGCTTCGGTGCTGGAGATGCCGCCCGATTTTGTCAGCAGGATATCGGCGGCTTTCATGTAAGCGGCGACCTTGTCGGTGAAAGCGACCGCTTGTACTCCGGCCTCCTTTTGGCTGAGGTCGTCAAGCTCCTGCTTCAAGGAAGCATTCCTGCCGCATAGAACATACAAAAGCAGGTCGGGCTTCGGATTCTTCAACAGCTCTGTGCATAGCTCAAGGATTTTTCCACAGCCCATCCCACCGGTCATGATGAGATACATTTTTTTGTCTTGCGGGATTGCCAGAAGGCTTCTTGCTTGCTCTTTTGACATCGGCTCGGAAAAACCTTTGTGTACCGGAATTCCGGTCGCGACCAGACGCTCTTTTTTCATTCCTCTTTCGACACATTCGGAGATGAGGTCCGCATGAGAGAGAAAATAGCCATCCAAGTCGGTTTCTTCAAAAAAAGGAATGCAGGTGTAATCGGTTAAAACGCCATAGCATTTTGCTTGTAGCAGCTGTTTTTTCTTTAGATAGGTCAACGCCTCCATCGGGTAGAGATGGGTGCTGACAACGACATCAAACCGATGCTCTTGAATGTATTCCAGCAGCCTCTTTGCATAGTGCGCATTGGCAT
>CAZFQM010000285.1:0-2658 GCA_964520995.1 uncultured Oscillospiraceae bacterium | reverse complement strand
TCGGTAAGGGAAAATATTCGGCAGTTGCTTGGGGTTGCGATTTGACCTATGATTATGTAAAAATCAACGGCGACTATCGAACCTGATAGTGATATCGGAAATATGCACGGAAAGGATTACTGCTTCAATGGAAATTCAAAACAGCGTAAAAGCACAGGTATTGGCGGATGCGCTTCCTTATATTCAAAAATACACCAATAAAATTGTGGTTGTAAAGTACGGCGGAAACGCCATGATTCGGGATGATTTAAAGCAGGCGGTAATGAGCGATATCGTACTGCTGTCCCTGGTCGGCATCAAGGTGGTGCTGGTGCATGGCGGCGGTCCCGAAATCAACGATATGCTGAAAAAGGTCGGCAAGGAAAGCAAATTCATCAACGGCTTGCGCTATACCGATAAGGAAACAGCGGAAATTGTCCAGATGGTTTTGGCAGGCAAGGTGAACAAAGGCTTGGTTAGCCTACTGCAGCAGCATAACGGAAAAGCATTGGGGCTCTGCGGCACCGACGGTGGTATGCTGATTGCCGAAAAGAAACAGAGCGATGTAGACCTGGGATATGTCGGTCAAATCAAGAAAATTGACGTTAATCCGATTCTGAAAGCGTTGGATGACGGATATATTCCGGTGGTGGCAACCGTTGCCAATTCGGAGGACGGAGAAATCTATAACATCAATGCGGATACTGCCGCCGCGCAAATTGCCGCCGCATTAAATGCCGAAAATCTGATTCTGATGACAGATATTAAGGGGCTTTTGCGGGATAAAGAGGACGAAAATACCTTGATTCCTTTTGTGCAGGTCAGTGAAGTGCCCTCTTTGATTCGGGACGGAATTATTTCGGGAGGAATGATTCCGAAAATAGAGTGCTGTGTGGAAAGTGTTCGTCAAGGGGTCAATCGTGCCTTTATCATTGACGGAAGAATACCGCATTCCATCTTGATAGAGATGTTTTCCAATGAGGGTATCGGTACGATGTTTCAATAAAAGGGCAGTTGCCGTTTTATTGTTAACGGTATTGTCACGAGGTGCAGAAAGGAATGGTCGACAGCATGGATCATGAAATGTTAAAGGAAAAAGATCGGTCATATATTGTTAATACCTATGCACGATTTGATGCTTGCCTGAAAAAGGGAAGCGGTGCAACCTGTGTAGATGTTGACGGAAAAAGCTATATTGATTTCGGAAGCGGTATCGGTGTCAATTCGCTCGGATATTGTGATAAGGGATGGGTTGCCGCTGTAACGGAGCAGTTAAATCAATTACAGCATTGCTCGAATCTTTATTATTCCGAGCCGGATGTGCGATTGGCGGAAAAGCTCTGCGGCTTGACCGGCTATCATCAGGTCTTTTTCGGTAATTCGGGCGCAGAGGCAAACGAATGTGCCATCAAAACCGCAAGAAAACGGAGCTTTGACAAATACGGAGCAGGGCGAAATAAGATTATTTCGTTGGTGAATTCTTTCCATGGACGAACGATAACAACCTTGGCTGCAACCGGACAGGAGGTTTTTCATCAATATTTTTATCCGTTTACCGAGGGCTTTGATTATGCGGTTGCGAATGATTTTGCCGATTTGGAGCAAAAGGTGGACGATTCGGTTTGCGGCATTATGATGGAATTTATCCAAGGCGAGGGCGGCGTTATGCCACTGGAGCAAGACTTTGTCGATGCGGTAAAGCAGCTGTGTGCGCAAAAGGACATCACCTTGATTGCGGATGAGGTGCAAACCGGTATCGGAAGAACGGGTCGGCTTCTGACCTGTGAGCATTATGGTGTAAAGCCGGATTTGGTAACGTTGGCAAAGGGCCTCGGCGGGGGGCTGCCGATTGGCGCGGTGCTGATGACGGAGGAATATGCGAAGGTACTGGGTGCGGGAATGCACGGCACCACTTTCGGAGGGAATCCTGTTGTTTGCGCCGGCGGACTTGAGGTGCTCAATCGTATTACCGAGCCGCATTTTCTGGATGAGGTTACCCAAAAAGGAAGCTATATCCGTGAAAGCTTGGCTGAAGTCGACGAGATAGAGGGCGTTGACGGCATCGGCATGATGTTGGGGATCCGTTTGAAATCCAAAAAGGCTGCCGAGGTTGCAAAAGCCTGTGTGGCAAGCGGGCTGCTGATATTGACAGCCAAGGAGAAGCTGCGAATGCTTCCGCCGCTTACCATTACCTATGAGGAGCTTGATACCGGCTTGAAAATATTGACAGAGGTATTGAATCAAGCTACGCTGTAATCGGAATTGCCTTATTGTAAAATTTATGTTATCCTTGCACTACAATAGGGACAAATAACGGATTTAGCTTACCTGTTTCATCAAATCAGTAAGGCAAGGCAGGAATAACTGTCATATTATATTTTAACTTCATCTTGTAAAACAAGGAAAAGTATGGTATGATTTCTTTTATAAAAGTATGATTTTTGGGATACCTTATTAAATCAGGTTTAATAAAGACTCGAGAGGCGTTTTAAACGGAAAGAATAATTATTTGCGCAGTATCTTGAGAAATATTTAAAACCATTGCTTAATAATGGGGGATTTATGTGAAAGTTATTATTGCTATAGATTCTTTTAAGGGTAGTCTGGATTCTATACAGGCAGGAAATGCTGTTAAAGATGCAATTCTTAGATTAGACAGTAATGCAAATGTAGCAGTTA
>CAZFQM010000284.1:1528-2663 GCA_964520995.1 uncultured Oscillospiraceae bacterium | reverse complement strand
ATTCCCAACAAAGAAGCGGCATAAACACTATCCGCATCCAGGCAATGCTCATAAGGAAAAATCCGCTCATTGAGCCACCGATCCAGCGGAAGATTTTCTCCATAGCCCCGCAGCAGTGTCATCGGGACATGGGTATGGGTATTGACCATGCCCGGAATCATCAGCTTGTTTGTGCCGTCAAGTACCTCTTCCTCTTGGACGGTCGGCATTTCCTCTCCGATATAGGCGATTCTGTCCCGCACGATTTGAACGTATTGATTTTCTCGAATCCGAAAGGTATCGTCCAATACTGCAATATTCTTAAAAAGCATACTTTTTGTCTCCTATTTCATGGTATTCTAATCGGCAATGTTACGAATAATCTCGTTTAACAGCGCAATAAACTGCGCCGACACCCGATTTGCCACCTCGACCACCTCATCATCGCTGATCGGCTGACTCAGGATTCCCGCCGCCATATTGGAAATGCAGGAAATGCCCAGCACGGGGATTCCGCATTGATTCGCCGTAATGACCTCCGGTACGGTAGACATCCCCACCGCATCGGCGCCCAATATCCGCAGTGCGCGAATTTCCGCCGGTGTTTCAAATTGCGGGCCCGGCATATAGGCATATACGCCCCGACGCAGGTTGATTCCGCAGGTTTTTGCCGCTTCCTCCGCAATGCTTCGGCACGTTTTATCGTAAGCCTCCGACAAATCGAAGAAGCGCTGCCCGAATTCGGGAATATTTTCCCCTCTCACCGGACTTTCGTCAAAGAACTTAATATGGTCGGTAATCAGCATAAAATCGCCGGGCGCAAAATCCTCATTGATTCCGCCGGCGGCGTTGGTTACAATCAGCTTCTTGACCCCCAAAAGCCGAAATACGCGAATCGGAACAACCGTTTGCTCCAGCGGATATCCCTCATAATAATGAAATCTACCCGACATAAACAACACCTTTTTGCCGCCGAGTTCACCGAATACCAATTCGCCCTTATGAGAATCGACAGTGGATTGCGGGAAAAACGGTATCTCTCCGTAGGGAATCCGTATTGCTTCGGAAAGATCGTTCGCCATCTTACCCAAGCCGGAGCCTAAAACCACCACCACATCGGGTTGAACGGTAATTTTCGAGCGAATATATTCCGCTG
>CAZFQM010000284.1:0-1518 GCA_964520995.1 uncultured Oscillospiraceae bacterium | reverse complement strand
CAATAATACCGATACTGCATCTTTACTTCTCCGTTTCCTGATAAAAATATAAGCTTGTTTCTTTTTTAAACCGCAATAGAGGGCGTGGTTTTTCCCCGCCCTGTATTTGGAGCATATCGTCAGTGGCAATATGCTCTCGGGAGACAAACACAATCACTGCGACCGGTCTTACTATACAAGACACGCAATCAATGAGACCGGTCTTGTTCTGCGTTTTTCCCCCGATTCCCCCTTTTCAACGAAAAACAGCTCCGCAACAATGCTCCGTTGCTCACCGCTGTTTTTCTTTTCAAAGAGTCTCTGCGGCGGCACATGTCCGCCTGCGAGACAATATTTTAAAAAGCATTGAATTCTCATTTTGCAAACCGCAATAGAGGGCGTGGTTTTTCCCCGCCCTCTATATGATTGGTGTAAAGCTTTTATAATTCCTCTGTGTCGATTTCCTCATCACAACAATCGCATCCGCAGGAGCATACGCCGTCACAGCAGGTCTCCTCGGAGGAGGGCGCTGTCACCAGCTTAGAACCGCATTTTTGACAATAAAAGGCGGTCTGCGGATTTTTTGTCTGACAACAGGGGCACTCCTTCGCTTTCTGAAGCACCGCAATTTTATCGTTGATTTGCTTTAACTCCGCACGTTTTTCATCAATCTACTCTGTCAGAGAATCCAACAGCTCGGCATTATTATAATGTGCTTTATTCATGCTGTATACCGCACTGCCCAGCTTCTCATAGAGTGCCTTGATATCGGTATTCAATTGCATTGCCGACAGTTTCAGCTTTGAAATTTCCACAAACTCACCGGTTTTCTTTCCGGCGGCATCCACAACCTTTTTCGCTTTTCCGAACAGTTCCTCCATCATCATAAGCCCCTTTTCTCCGCTGCTTTGATATTTGTCACCCGAATCGGTAAAACAGCGGATTTACCGACCTCTTATAAAACATCGTTTCGAAATAAACCGACAATATCCGTTCATACACCGAAGTGCCCGCCTCAAATACTGCCTAAAGGCACCGACCGCAACACACTTACTGCGTTGCACGTCGAGAAAAAGCGATATTTCTCTGCGCCTTGCTTCTATTATATCCGCAAAATGTGAAATAACTATGAAAAAAGCGATACATTACATAATTATCCGATAAATTCCCGAAGAAGAGAATCGGGCGGGACAATTTCTTTATCCAGGTCGCAGAACAGCTCCAAGGTGTCTCGCAGCTCGGCAAAGGTCGCTTGATATTCCGATTCCGTAGCCGCGTTCTCCAAAATCGGCAACAGATAATGATGAAATATCATCGGCTCATATTTATGCATCGAGTTAATCCAAAAATCGGCGGTTGTCCGAAACGGACGGATATAAATGTTTTCTCCCTCCACTACGTGCTTCCACATCTTCATGGTATTCACGGGGTCGGAGCCGCGAAAATGATAATCTCTGACCAGCCGCCGAATCAGCCGCACATTACGGGAATTGAGAACCACTCTGCCCTCCGATTCGTATTCGCTCTTCGGGCTGATAT
>CAZFQM010000283.1:0-2676 GCA_964520995.1 uncultured Oscillospiraceae bacterium | reverse complement strand
CGACAGTAGGAAATTACGTTGGCAAACAGGAGAATTCCGACTCCCGCGCCCAGAGCGACATTCAGGAGAAACAGGATGTTCCTTTTAAAATTCTTTCGGATATCGCCGATGGCTTCAATTAGTCGATCGAAAATGTTCATGACCACTGCCATGGTGCCTCCGCTGACTCCGGGGATGATGTTGGCAATTCCGATTACAACTCCTGCCAGAAATACATAAAGGGGATTCATCATAGGTTGTTCCTTTCCGATTTAACCTTTCTTTTTCGCATAGGCAAATGAAAGCAAACGGCTTTGAGGATAATAGCGTAGGCCGCTTGTCTTGTTGTCGAACACAAAATAATCTCGCTGATAATATAGCGGCAAAAACACGCTGCTGCCGATCAGGAGCCGCTCCGCCTTTTGAAAATATTCGGCGGATTTTGTCGCATCGGCGCTTTTTAAGCCGTTGGACAGATAGCTGTCGTAATTTTTGTTGCTGAATCCGGCATAATTTCCGGCTTGTTCCGATTGGAATCTCGAGAGCATGGTAGCAGGGTTGTTGTAGCTGCCGCTCAACGAGATGACAGCACAATCAAATTGTCCGGCGGCTAATTTTTTCTCCATATCGGCAGAGGAGAGCGCTTCTATTTTTATGTAGAAGTTCAGCTCACGCTGCCATATCTGGGAGAGATAGCCGAAGATTTCTTGTTGGATGCTGTTTTCGGGAACGATAACGGTGACATCCTCGGCGACCTCAAGCTGTAGCTCCTCCATTCCCTTTTGGAAGGATTGCTTTGCCTGCGCCGCATTGTATGTCGGCATAATGTTGTCACCGACATAGGCACGATAGCTTTGCCCCGATAGAGTGATGCTGTGCGGAACGATTGCCCTTGCGACAATGCTGTCCTGCGGCAACAGCGCGGAATAAGCGGTGTCATCTGCCAAAAGGAAGAACGCCTTGCGGATAGCGGCATTCGAAAAGAAAGCACTTTTTTGATTGAATAAGATGCCCCAAGTTGTGTTTTCATAGCTGTCGCTTTGATATCCCTTGCCGGAAAGGGCAGAGAATGAGGTGCCGTCTACCAGTACGGCGTCGGTTTTTTCATTCAAAAAGCGCTCGATTTTACTTTGGGTAAAGGTAAGCGGCTGTTCGGTGTCGGTATCATTGGGGTCGAAAACAAGAAAATTCACTCCGTAGGCAGTAGGGCGATTTTTGCCCTTGTAGTTGTCATTGCGGCGAAGCCGTAAATAGCTGTCATGTGACCACGCCTGCAGATAAAACGGACCGTTGCTTGCGGTCAAATAGATGCTGTTTTCCTTATCTACCTTCATTTTGGCTTCCAAGCCGTATTTTCCCTTGGTGTTGTTGAAGAATTTCTCATTGCAGGGCATGGCAGGCGCTGTGGTAAGCAGCTGTAAAAACATAATGTTGGGGTAGGCAAGCTCAAAGGTCAGCTGATAATCTCCTTGCGCAGTGACGCCGATTTCCTTTGTTGCTTTTTTTCCGTTGTAAGCCTCCTGCGCATTTTTAATGCAAAAAAAGTCGGAAGCACTCGGGGCTTGGGTTTTCGGGTCAAAGAGGCGGCGAAAGGCAAAGACAAAATCATGTGCGGTCACCGGCTCTCCGTCCAGCCATTTTGCATCCTCACGGAGAGAAAAGCTGTATTTTAAACCATTATCGCTCTGCTCCCATTTTGTGGCGATCCCCTCGTCCAAGTCGCCATCCTCGTTGATTGTCAGCAGACCCTCGAAAATGTTTTGTATTACCAGTAGGGAGGGATAATCCGCGGCGGATTGCGGGTCCAAATTCAGCGGGTCGGTTTCAATATCATATTTAAACAAGCTTCCCTCATCGCTGCCACTGCATGAAGTGAGCGATATGCAAAAAATCAACAAAAAGAGCATGGAACAGAAACGCTTCAAAACAGTTATCCTCCCATCCGAAAAATTTACAATCAAAAAGCGCCGATAAGTTCTGCTCTTATACAACGGCATCCTGATATCAGCGCTTTCTTCTATTTTATCATCTTTTTCTGCTTTTTACAATTCCATTTCGACCGCTTTTTGAAATTTAAGACTTTCTTTACAATTCAATATCCGCTGGTTGGAGCTTCCTTTAAATTTCAGCAGCAGGCTTTTCTTTTCCGCTTCAAACCGTCCGTCCACCAAAATATCGGTTTCCCGCAACAGTGGCATTGCGCTCTCTGCGTGCTCGGAAATCAGCTGTTCAAAGGTGTAGCCGGTGTAGACCATGACATCCTTACCGCATTCGTGAACGGCGCGGGCAAGCTCTGCCGCCGCGGCAGGCTGACAAAACGGCTCTCCGCCGCTGATGGTCATTCCTTTCAGTAGGGGATTTGTCTTGAATTTCGCGATAAGCTCCTCGGTATCGGTAAGCGTTCCTCCCTCAAAGGGATGAGTCTGCGGATTATGACAGCCCGGACAATGATGCGGACAGCCCTGGGTAAATACGACAAAGCGGATCCCGGGTCCGTCTACGATTGATTCTCCGATGGTTCCTGCAATTCTGATTTCCATTTTATAACATTTCCTTTCCGATATCGGTAGCGTTCGGCATGAAATAGGCAGACTATCGTCTGCCTATTTCAGTTTGTAGACAAATTACAAGCTATAAGCCCTTTTTAATGGAGAAACCGAGGACATGTGCATCGGTTTCGACCTCGACAATCCGCGT
>CAZFQM010000282.1:0-2687 GCA_964520995.1 uncultured Oscillospiraceae bacterium | reverse complement strand
GAAATAAAAATCAATACCGAATTTATTAAGCTGGATCAGCTTTTGAAATTTTCGGGACTTGCCGAAACGGGCGGCCATGCCAAGGAAATCGTTGCAGAGGGCGCGGTTTCGGTAAACGGTGAGGTTTGCATGATGCGGGGAAAAAAAATTCGTCCCGGCGATGTCATCACCGTCGATCAATATGAGATTCATATTCGGGCAAATAATTGACAGCATGAGATTTTTTATGTGAGGAAGGATTGAAAAGATGGAGGTATTGTCGCTGGCAACCGAACGATTTCGGAATTTGTCCGATGCGGAAATTACCTTCGGACCGCGGATCAACGTCCTATTCGGAGATAACGCACAGGGAAAAACCAATTTGATGGAGGCAATCTGGCTGTTTTCGGGAGCAAAAAGCTTTCGGGGCAGCAAGGACAGCGAAATGATTGCTTTCGGTGCCGAAGCGACCTCTTTGACCCTTCGCTTTAAAGACCAATCGAGAGAACAGCTTGCAAAGCTTCAATTCGGCGGAAAAGAGAAGAAAAAGGTTTGGCTGAATAAGGTGCCGCTGGAAAGTCAGCGTAAATTGGCGGGAAGCTTTTATGCAGTGGTATTTGCACCTGCACATCTGAGCATTATCTCGGAGGGCCCGAAAAACAGAAGAAAATTTTTGGACGGCGCAATTTCTCAAATCAATCCGCAGTATGCCGATTATCTGAATCGGTATGAAAAAGTATTACTGCAACGCAATTGCCTGTTAAAGGATTGCTATAAAAATCCCTCTTTGCGGGATACCATTGAGCTGTGGGATAGTCAGCTTGCAAAAATCGGCAGTATATTGACGATTTACCGAAAGGATTATATTGCAAAGCTTCATGAAGAAGCAGAAAAAATATATTGCGGCTTATCTCAAAACAAAGAAAAAATCGCGATTTCCTACGCTTCTACCGTGTTTGACGAAAAGGAAGAGGTTCATGTCTATGAGGACAGAATCATCGAAAAATATTTTCATGCGCTTTCGGCAAATCTGGAGGAGGACATTCGTACCGGAATGACCTCGGTGGGGATTCAACGGGATGATATTGAGGTAAAGATAGACGGCTACAGCGCAAAAACCTACGGCTCGCAGGGACAAAAGCGAAGCTGCGCGCTGACCCTGAAGCTTGCCGAGGCAAGCTTGCTCCATTCCATTACGGGAGAAAATCCGGTCATTTTACTGGATGATGTGATGAGTGAATTGGATGCACATCGGCAGGATTATATTTTAAATCATGTCAAAAACGATCAGGTGTTTATCACCTGTTGTGATATATCAAACGCCCTGCGCCTCAAGCAGGGAAAGGTATTTCATCTGGAAAACGGAATCGTTTCCCATCAGGAGCAAAAATAAACGAAAGGATTTTCGGTATGTATCTTCATTTGGGAGAAAAAACGGTGGTGAATACCGCAAATATCATCGGCATATTCGATATCGAAAACACTTCGGTTTCCAAGGATACCAGAGAATTTTTGCGCATTGCGGGACATACCGGAACGGTTGTTAACGTATCCTACGAAATGCCGAAATCCTATGTGGTTTGTCGGGAAAACAAAAAGAACGTTGTTTATATTTCTCAGATATCAACTGCAACCTTGAAAAAGCGGTTGATGCTGCATTCAAAATAAAGGAAAAATACGGAAAACAAACGGTTTAACCGGATTTTGGAGGAAATTCAATTGGATAACGAATTAAAAAATCAACAAAATTATGACGAAAATCAAATTCAAGTGCTGGAAGGCTTGGAAGCGGTACGGAAACGACCCGGTATGTATATCGGCTCAACCGGTCCGCGCGGTTTGCATCACCTGGTATATGAAATCGTCGACAACGCGATTGATGAGGCGTTAGCAGGATATTGCTCCGAAATTATTGTGGAGATTTTGCCCGGCAACATCATCGAGGTCAGAGACAACGGACGTGGTATCCCGACCGGTATTCATCCGAAAGAGGGAATTTCCGCGGCAACCGTGGTATATACCATTCTCCATGCGGGCGGTAAATTCGGCGGCGGCGGATACAAGGTGTCGGGCGGCTTGCACGGTGTCGGTGCGTCGGTGGTAAACGCATTGAGCGAATGGCTGGAATTGACCGTTTATGACGGCAAGGAAATTCATTTCCAACGCTTTGAGCGGGGTCACTATGACGAGGAGATGAAGGTAATCGGTCAGACGGAGCTGACCGGTACCACCGTTCGATTTAAGCCGGACGGCGAAATCTTCGAGGACACCGTTTACGATTATGACATCTTGCTGACCAGAATGCGGGAGCAGGCTTTCTTGAATGCCGGTATCCGCATTGTAATGAGTGACAAGCGAAACGAGGAAGAGCCGATTTCCGAGGTGCTCCATTATGAGGGCGGTATTCGGAGCTTCGTTGAGCACATTCACAAGAAAAAAGGCTTGGAGGTACTCCATGACGAGGTTATCTACCTTGCCAAGCAGGAGGGCGATTCGATTGCGGAAATCGCCATGCAGTACAATGACAGCTACAATGAGTTTATTCTCTCCTTTGCAAACAACATCCACACCATTGAGGGCGGTACTCATGAAATCGGCTTCAAAAATGCTTTGACCCGCGTATTTAACGATTATGCGAAGCGGCACAATTATCTGAAAGAAGCCGACAAGAATCTGAGCGGAGAGGATGTCCGTGAGGGCTTGACTGC
>CAZFQM010000281.1:0-2711 GCA_964520995.1 uncultured Oscillospiraceae bacterium | reverse complement strand
TAGAGGCGCAGATGGAAAAAATGTGGTGAACAACACCAAGGAGGCAATTATGAAAAAAATTACGGCATTGTTTTTAACGGGATTGATTCTGCTCTCGTTATTTACCGGTTGCTCCGGTAAAACAATATTGGATCCCGAAAAGCCTGTTACGCTCAATATGTGGCACGTTTACGGTGAGCAGGCGGATTCTCCGATGAACAAGCTGGTAGAAGAATTCAATCGTACCCTCGGCAAGGAAAAGGGAATCATCATCAATGTATCTGCCATGTCCTCTACGGCGCAGATCGGAGAAAAGCTCCTCTCTGCACAAAAGGGAGAAGCAGGCGCGATGAAAATGCCGGACTTGTTTTTCTGCCACAACAACAATGCCGCCGAGCTGGGCGCCGAAAATCTGCTTGATTGGCAGGAGGTTTTCTCCGAGGAAGAGCTTGACGATTATGTCCCCGAATTTTTAGAGGATGGCATGGTGGACGGAAAGCTGTCGGTTTTCCCGATTTCCAAATCCACCCATCTGCTCTTTATTGCGGGAACGCAGTTTGAGCGTTTTTCCAAGGCAACGGGAGTGACCTATGACAGCCTTGCCGATTGGGACGGCTTTTTTGCTGCCGCGGAAAAGTATTATGAATATTCTGGCGGGAAGCCTTTTTGTGCGCTGGATTACCCGATTCGTGCGATAGAGCTGAATGCCATGGAGCAGGGCGAAAAGGATTTTTATACCGCAGATGGCTGGTATGACTTTGAAAATGCCGCTTTTAAAGCGTCTTGGCTGCAATTTGCCGAGGCGATTGCCAAGGGGCATATTATCGTTTCCGACCTTTACTCCAACACCCAGGTTATGACCGGCGAGGTCATGGCGGGGCTTGGCTCAACGGCATCTATCCTTTATTACAACGACACCGTGACCTATCCCGACAACACCTCCGAGCCGATGAATCTGCAAATCATCCCGCCACCCACGGCAAAAGGTGAGGAGTTGCTTGTTACCCAGGCGGGAGTGGGACTTTGTGCCACCAAAACCACCGAGCAAAAGGCAGAGGCGGCAGAGGTGTTTTGTCGTTGGCTCACCGATGCCGAGCGCAACCTTGAATTTTGCGTGGGAACAGGCTATATGCCGGTTAACAAGGCTTCCTTTGACAAGATAAGCAGCTACAAATTCAAATCGGATGCCTATAAAAACCTGTATCAAGCGATATCTAAGGTAAACGACACGGCAACTGCCGTCCGTGAGCCTTCCTTTGTCGGATATTACAACAAGATTTATTCGTTGTACGATGCTCTGCGCGCGGCGCAAAAGACAATGCCCGACCGTTATAAAGGCGGGGAAAGCGCCGAAAAGCTTTCAAACGAGCTTTGGGAGCTGTTCCGAGCTGTGAAGTAAGACGGTGAGCGTATGAAACTGCCTTACAATGTCAGTAACAAGCCGACCCTGCGGCGAAAGCTTTTCGGATATATGTGCATTTTGGCACTGCTCCTCTGTGCCCTGCTGGTTGCGGGGCTGTTCCTCATCGGCCATTTTACGGGGACAAAACAGCGTGTTGCCGAAACGCTTGGCTTTCAAACCGCGCTTTTTGAGCGGCAGATAGATATCTATTATGATAATCTTGCCGTCATGAGCGTCCAGCTGTCGCACAATACCACCGAAGTATTGGAGAGCTATCTTGCCGAAAATAAAATCGCTTTCCAAGAGTTGAATGACGCGGAAGCTCATATTGAGCAGCTACAGGAAAGGTTGATCGACCCGATTCGGCATAAGCTGTGGGAGGCGGATTGCACCGGCGCATTTGTCATGCTGGAGGCGCAGGTCAATTCCAAGGTGGAAAATGCCGACACCTCGCGCACCGGCATTTACCTGCAACGCAACAGCTTGGAGGTCACCGACACTCGAGTCCTGCTTTACAGAGGACTCGCCAAAACGGGAAAGGATCACGATTGTATGCCGCACCGTAAATGGCGTTTGGAATTCAGCACGAACCTCTTTCCGAACTATGAGGAGCTGAAAGCCGAAGCATCCTTTCCCGTGAATCAAAGCTACCGCATTACCGACGTGGTGCTGCTTCCCGGCACAGACCAGCACGTGATGCTGATGACTATTCCGCTCTTATCGGAGGACGGCACCTTTTACGGAATTTGCGGCTTTGAGCTGAACGAGGGGTATTTCAAGCAGATATTTGCCCAACCCTCCGAGCTTGACCATGCGATTTTCTGCATATCCAAGAGCAGTGAGAACCTGATTTTATCGGAATCGACTACCTTGAGTGCCGGTGTTTTAAATGAATATTATCTGGAACCGCATGACAGCTTTACACTGAAATCTTTCGGGAGCGGTCTTACCGAATATCTCGGTGAGAATGAGGCTTATATCGGTGTGACAAAGGAAATACGCCTCTGTCCGAGCAAATGTACCTCAGCCATCAGTGTGCTGATTCCACAGCGGGATTATGAGCGAATGGTATCGGCGGATATGCTGCGTATCATCCTTTTGATTATTGCATTTTTGGTTGCGGTGGTCGGATTGTCGATGTTCTTTGCAAGGCGGTATTTGCAGCCGATTAAGAACGCATTGGACAGTATTCGCAAAAAAGAGTATTCCTATGACACGGCAAATTCCTCGGAGATCAATGACCTGTTTGCTTTTCTCGCCGAGCAGGATCGCATCACCGAGGCGGAGCTGAATCGGTTGCGCTGTGAAAAGGCGGAAACCGCCATCGCCG
>CAZFQM010000280.1:0-2712 GCA_964520995.1 uncultured Oscillospiraceae bacterium | reverse complement strand
TATTGAGAAACTCCGGCAGGTTTTGGTAGTGATAATTGGGGAGTGCAACCGTGTAAAAGCCGTCGGGCTTCAACGGCTTTCCGTCTAAGCTCAATTCCTCAAAGCAGTGTGCGCCTCTTGACCAGACCATCCGCATCCCGTGAGAAAATTGATAAAACTCGGTGTGGTCGCCTTGGAATACTTCCTCTCTCATGACATGGGACAGCATTCTTTCCAGCTGTGCACCGGTGACCGTCAACATATAAATGGCGTCGTCATAAGCCAGACATTCCACAAGGTCGGCATATCTTACCACGGGTCCCAGCTTTTCGCTTCTGATTGCCCCCGAGCCCATAAACATGATGTCTACTCCGAAGGAATCCTTCAAAATGTCGGCAAACAGATTTCCGAGTGCGGTTTCACGATTCCGTGCCGGATGGGTCAGCTCGCAATCCATCCGGGTAACGATTCTTTCATATTTTTTATCTGTCCGACTTTTATAATGAAGGATATAATCCTCCATCTCGAGATCACGCGGGCAGGTTGATGCGTTTATGGGGATGACCTGCCACCGGAAACTGTCGATTGCGTTTCGGTCGGTATCGATCATGATATCGAATCTGCCGATTTGATCGGTTCCCGTTCCGGCTTGCACAATATAAATATCATTCACCTTTGCGGGCTCGGTAATATATGTATGCGAATGACCGCCCACGATGACATCGACGCCCCATGCCGGGTCAAGCATTGCGGCAAGCTTTTTGTCCTCCTCAAAGCCGATATGGGTTAAAAGCACCGTGAAGTCAATATCGATTGCATTGTAGGCATTGCAGATGTTTCCGACCTCCTCCGCCGCCTCTCCGATATCAACAAAAGCGCCGATTGTGTCATCTGCCTTTGTCTGTGAAAGCACATCGTCGGTGATGATTCCGATGAACAGAATCTTCATCCCGTCAACATGAGCGATGTAGTAGGGCTGGAACATCCGCTTGCGATTGTTTTTTATATGGAAATTCGCATTGATGATCGGAAAGTTCGCGCACTTTTCCAAAAACAACAGGTAGGAAAGTCCGTAGTCCACCTCATGATTTCCGATGGTAACAACGTCGGGACCCAACAGGTTCATGATACCGATGGTGGACATCCCTTTAAATTCGGAATCGATAATCGACCCGCGAAACATATCGCCGGCGATGGCGTATATCACATTTTTTTCTTCTTGTCTGACTCGATTGACATATCCCGAAAGCAGCGATACACCGCCGACAAGCTCCTTTTCGATTTCTTCGGCAAGAAAATCGCCGTGCATATCATTGGAATGTAAAAGCGTTAATTTTTTAAGATTTTTCATTTGCAGTCTCTCCGCTCGGGGCGTTCTGCCCTTGATTTTTCACAGAATAGGGATTTTTGTTTTCTTTCGGCTTGTCGGGCGTGTTCCCGCATTGATTTGCCCAATTGATTACCAGCATATACAGTAAGATTCCGATGACCCATAAAGCTGCGGCAGCCACCGACCACCATAACGAGATGTCCAACCACAAATGCAGGATCAGCAATATGACGGCGGGAAGCGCTCCCTCGAAATTTAAAAAGATGTTGAATAAAAGGCAGAGCCAAAAGCCATGCGCTCGTTTTGTTTTTCTCATGCTACTTCCATCCGTTCACGCCCGCACCGATGACATACCATTTATGGTCCTTGGGGTTCATGGCATAGGTGGCATCAAAGGCGACGGCGTACTGCATCTCGCAGGTAAAATTCGTTTCTTCGGAGTCGTCGACGGTATAGGTGCCAAGCTCAAAACGGAGCATCTTTTGATTGCAAAAATAAAAATCATCGGCAAAAATCAGCTCTTTCCCGCTATCCAGCGATTTCTGAATGTCGGGATAGGTTTTCGGCAACATCGTATAAGCCATGTCAACATACTTGCGAATGTGGTCAATCGAAAAATCATAGCATCCTTCTTCCAACGCGATGCTCCATCCGTCCTGTAGGGAGATCATCGGAGAGAACTCACAGCTCTTACCTCCATCGGTGACGGAAATCCACACATTGGAATAGTTTTCGTTGGTATTGCATCGAAGTGCGATCGGCTCACCGGGAGCACTTTGGTAAATCACCTTGTCTTTTTGCACCGTAAGCTCACCCTTGTCGGTGAGTACAGAGGGGAAAACGGTGATGATGCTTTTCTCGCTCTTCGGGACAAGGAGAAACAGCTCCAATCCGTCACAAGCCACCATTTTGAGGTTGTTTAAAAAAGGATACGTTTCTATTGTCTCGCTGTGGCTCAAATAGGTCGCTGTGTCCTCCTCGGAAAGCCCCTCGGTGACAAAATCGACAAAAGCGATTCCCACCGTGCAATCGGCTTCTTTTATTTTAGCGCGCAATACGGCAAGCTCGGCGGAATTCGCCTCCGAATGTTCCGTTTCGCTTGTCGTGCCGATATCCGTCGATGATACTTTTGTTTGATTCGGCTTGCCTGAGCATCCTGCCGCAAAAATCAAGCAAAGGGAAAGAACCGTCCCAATTACAGCTTTACGTTGCATACCCATAGTCGCACCTCTTTGGTTTGTATTCTTTTGTTCGCTCCTGCTGTTCAATGTCGAAATCGCGTGGAGCGTTTTGTTTTTATGATAAGCTTTCTCCCAAGCGGCAAAGTATACTTTGCCGCTTGGGAGAAAGGGCTATGCCGAGTGCATAGCCTTTCTCGCATAAGGTAGGGAGCTTTATCTTAA
>CAZFQM010000279.1:1279-2725 GCA_964520995.1 uncultured Oscillospiraceae bacterium | reverse complement strand
TTATTGAAACACTGCTCGCTTCGCTGCGCAAGAGGTATGTGTTTGAATAAAAAGCCTCAAGCACGATGCGCTTTTATCTTTATTGAAACACTGCTCGCTTCGCTGCGCAAGAGGTATGTGTTTGAATAAAAAGTCTCAAGCACGATGTATTCACACATCTGCGCGCCGCAAGAATTGCGGCTAGATGGTGCTTTGCACCATCACTTTTATATTGCAACAATAAATCGCACTGCTTTCGCTGTGCGTCCACGATGTTGTTTGAAGTGTTGAGGGCGGGGATTGAGCCTGCACTGAGACGAACGATACAGGAAAATCATGAAGATGTTTACAGGAGGAGTGTCAAATGTCATTGGGGAAAATTTTAGTAGTAGATGATGATAAAAATATCTGCGAACTGTTGCGGTTGTACCTTGAAAAAGAGGGGTATAATGTTATTTTGTCGCATGACGGCTCGGAGGCAGTTGTGAAGTTTAACGCCTTGAATCCCGATTTGATTCTGCTGGATGTTATGCTTCCCGGCTTGGACGGTTGGCAGGTTTGCCGTGAAATCAGAAAAAAATCCAATGTTCCGATTATTATGCTTACCGCAAAGGGAGAGACCTTTGATAAGGTGCTCGGCTTGGAGCTGGGCGCCGATGATTATGTGGTAAAGCCGTTTGATACCAAGGAAATCATCGCTCGGGTAAAGGCAGTGCTCCGTCGAATTGACCAAAACAATGTCCCGGTGGAGAACAAAGAGGTGGTCTATGATAAGCTTGTGGTGAACATGACACGGTATGAGCTTAAGGTGGACGGAAAGGTGATTGATACACCGCCGAAGGAGCTGGAGCTGTTGTTCCACTTGGCTTCGAATCCCAATCGGGTATATACCAGAGACCAGCTGCTGGATGAGGTCTGGGGCTTTGAGTATTACGGAGATTCGCGAACCATTGACGTTCATGTAAAGCGGCTTCGTGAAAAGCTGGAGGGTGTTTCTCCGCAATGGTCGCTGAAAACGGTTTGGGGCGTCGGCTACAAATTTGAGGTCACCGAATAATTTTAATAAAATCATATGCTCAGACACAGAATGGCAGGAGATTGTTGTTTTGTGTCTGAATTATATATTGCCGTATATATTCGGACAATGTTCGTTACAACGGACGGGAGCCGTGTTGATATAACGGAAAGGATAGTCGGGTCAGATGAAAAAAAGTATATTTACAAAGTATTTTATGATGTGTGCGACCTTTGTGTTGGTGAGTATCACTTTTTTGGGTGCCGTATTGATGATTTTCGCATCGCAGTATTTTAAGGATGAGAAGTACAGATTGCTGCAGGCGAATGCGGAAAAAGCGTTAAAAGCGACCTACAGCACCTATAATGCCGAAACAAACGAAATTTCAGCAAATGAGCTGGTACCGGTTTTTCGTCTGTTGGCATCCACCACCGATTCTCATTTTTTTCTAA
>CAZFQM010000279.1:0-1269 GCA_964520995.1 uncultured Oscillospiraceae bacterium | reverse complement strand
TATACCATTCCCGAAAAAATTTTAAGCATTGCCGCCGAAGGCTCTTATAAGGAACTCGGAAAGCTGGGCGGCGTGAATAAGAATCGGTATTTTACGGTCGGTCTGCCGATGATAACTACCGACGGTACGGTGGTGGGATATGTGTTCGGTACCACCGATTCGATTGCACTCAATCAATTTTTGATGGAATTGTTGAAGATGTTTTTTGTATCATCAATTGCGGTTGTGATTTTAGCCTTTGTGGTTGCTTATTTTGTCACCCTTAAAATGGTACAGCCGCTTAAAAAAATGTCGGTTGTGGCACAGCAATACGGCAGAGGAGACTTTTCCAATCGGTTGGAGGTGGAAAGCAGCGATGAGGTCGGACAGCTTGCGATGACCTTGAATAATATGGCACAATCGCTGTCGGTCAGCGAGTCGATGCGACGTAGCTTTGTGGCTAATGTGTCGCATGAATTGAAAACGCCGATGACCTCGATAGGCGGCTTTATCGACGGAATATTGGACGGCACGATACCGCAATCGGAGGAGAAAAAGTATCTGCGTATTGTATCGGATGAGGTCAAGCGACTTTCTCGATTGGTACGCTCCATGCTGAACCTGTCCCGCATAGAGACGGGAGAGGCAACCCTGGTGCTTAAACCCTTTAATATCGTGGAATTGGCGTGCCAGACCGTATTTAATTTCGAAAAAGCCATCAATAACAAGAACCTGGATATCAGGGGCTTGGACCATGAGCGGGTAACGGTGGAGGCGGATGAGGATCTGATTCATCAGGTCTTGTATAACCTCACCGATAATGCGGTAAAATTCGTCAATGAGGGCGGTTATATTCAGTTTGACTATTCCTCGGATAACAACAATGTTTATATCAGCGTGAAAAACAGCGGTCAAGGCTTGAGCAAGGAAGAAATCACCAAGGTGTTTGATCGATTCTACAAGACCGATCGCTCCAGAGGCTTGGATAAAAACGGGGTCGGATTGGGATTGTATATTGTGCGCACCATTGTAAACCTGCATGGCGGAGATATTATCGTCAAGAGTGTGGAGGGCGAGTATTGCGAGTTTGTGTTCAGCATTCCGATTCCCAAGCAGAGCAAATTCGGTCTTTCTTCTAAAAAAGTTAACAGCAAATCGGAATAAGTATTTATGATTCCTTTATCTTTCGTTAATATTTACACGGTAAAATAATATTATGAAACAATACTGGGAGGGTCTTAGACCATGGATGATTTTAAGGATTACAACGAACAGAACGAAAAGCTCTCG
>CAZFQM010000278.1:0-2731 GCA_964520995.1 uncultured Oscillospiraceae bacterium | reverse complement strand
CATGATAGTCATAGGTATCGGGCCATAGTGTTACATCAACAGAGGGATTGAGCGCAACCGTTATCATTTTATCAAACATGGCGGTACCCTTAGCCTTGTCGGCTTTGCTTCTTTCTTTATCATTACGCTTTTTTGGATATTTTAGTACCCTGGCGGGTCTCCTCCACCAGGTAGCCCAAGCCGCTGATCTCATCACGCAGACGGTCTGCCTCGGCGAAGTCCTTGTTCTTCCGTGCTTCCTTGCGTTTTTCCACAAGCAGGAGAACTTCTTGTGGAATTTCCTCTTCTTTTTTTCGATTATAGATCAATCCCAGTACCTCGGCAAGCTCGTCGAACAAATCACGCTCCGCCTCGATTTCTTCCTTGACCGCTTCCCGATCGGTCAGCAGGGTATTGATTTCTCGCACCAAATCAAAGAGTACCGAGATGGCATCTGCCGTGTTCAGATCATCCTCCATCGCGTCAATGAATTTTCCGCGATAATCGCTTATCAGCGTCTGCACCGCAGGGCGTGCTGTTCCGCTCTTTGCCGATTGCAGCACAAAATCAATATTGTCGCGGCAGCTGTAAAGCCGCTCCAGCGCCGCACGGCACTGCTCGATTACCTCTACGCTGTAATTGATGGGGCTTCTGTAATGCGCCTGCAGCATCATAAAGCGAATCGGCTCATATCCGTACTTTTCGGCGACATCACGGGTGGTAAAGAAGTTGTTGAGCGACTTGGACATCTTCCGATTGTCCACATTGATATAGCCGTTATGCATCCAATAATGCGAAAAGCAGGCTCCGTTTGCGCACTCGCTCTGTGCAATCTCGTTTTCATGATGGGGGAAAATCAAATCCTGACCGCCGCAATGGATATCAATGGTATCTCCGAGATAATTTTTCGCCATTGCAGAGCACTCGATATGCCAGCCGGGACGACCTTTTCCCCAAGGAGATTCCCAGAACGGCTCACCCGGCTTCGCGTTTTTCCAAAGCGCAAAGTCCATCGGATTTTCCTTTTGCTCACTGACATCAATTCGTGCACCCGCCTCAAGGTCCTCCAACGGCATATGGGAGAGCTTGCCGTAATCCTTAAATTTCGTAGCACGGAAATAAACGTCTCCGTTTGAGGGATAGGCATATCCCTTTTCCACCAAAATCCGCACAATATCAATAATCTTATCAATATTTTCGGTCACCTTGGGATGCACCGTTGCCTCCTTGACATTCAAGCCCTTGGCATCAATACGGTACTCTTTGATAAACCGCTCTGAAATTTCAAGGGAGGATACCCCCTCCTCGTTTGCCTTACGGATGATTTTGTCATCCACATCGGTAAAATTCTGGCAAAAGATCACCTTGTAGCCGCGATATTCGAAATAGCGGCGCAGCACATCGAAAACACAGATCGGGCGCGCATTCCCGATATGGATATAATTATAAACCGTCGGACCGCAGGCATACATTTTAACCTCATTGGGGGTCAGCGGTACAAACTCTTCCTTTTGGCGGGATAATGTGTTGAATATTTTCATTTTACTCTCGTTCCTTTCAAATCCTTTTATTCTTTTTCATGCGTTTCTTGCTGTTCCTGCAATCTGCTTTCCAGATGCTCAATGCGTTGAAGCAGCTTGCACAGCTCCTGTGATACCGGGTCGGGAATGTGAACCTGATCCATATCGTTGCAAAGCCTTTGTCCGTCCCGACGCACAATGCGGGCAGGCACACCGACCGCAGTACAATTTTCGGGAATTTCCTCCAATACCACGGCGTTGGCTGCTATCTTCGAATTGTCACCCACCTTAAACGGACCTAATATTTTCGCGCCGGAGCCGACCATGACATTGTTTCCGAGGGTCGGATGACGTTTTCCCTTATCTTTTCCCGTTCCGCCCAGCGTTACTCCCTGGTAAATGGTACAATTATCTCCGATTTCGGCAGTTTCTCCGATGACAACTCCCGAGCCGTGGTCGATTAGCAAGCCCTTTCCGATAGTCGCTCCCGGATGAATTTCAATACCGGTCAACCATTTTGCCGTTTGGGATAACAGCCGAGCAATAAAAAAGAGATGATGCTTAAAAAACCAATGCGCAATGCGGTACCAAATCACCGCGTGTAATCCCGAATAAAGCAAAAACACCTCCAAGCCGCTCCGTGCCGCAGGGTCGCGCTCTCTGATCGCACGGATATCATACCGTAGCCGATTAAACATAGATTTCCTCCTTTAATTGTATGATAGTATTTCGCTTTCGATGAACAGCAACCGGTAGCCGTCCGCTCTGCCCGACGCTTCAACACGCCTGCTTACGCAAACGGGAACTTTCCTTAAAAAGCAAACCGCCTCCGCTTTTGCAATTGCAAAAACGAAGGCGGAATAATCCACGGTCCCACTTCAATTTATCACTTAGGCGGTCAGGATAACGGGAACCACCCCGAACAAGGCTACGGCATTCGCTTTCACCCTGTCTGCTCCCGGATGCACTTCACAGACACTTCCGTTAAGGTCCTTTCAGCCGACGAGACCCCTCTCTGCCACGCAAGGATATCTGCTACTCTTTCCGTTCTCCGCATTTTAGCTGTTTTGTTTATTATATGCTGTCTGCGCCTTTTTGTCAAGCCGATATCGACATTCCGACCGCTTTCGCCCGCCCATCTGCAAAATTCCGTAAATTCTTTTATTTATTTCGGAAAATGTTATGATACAATAGATAGGAAACAGAAAGAATAGAAAAAACAACTCAAAAGT
>CAZFQM010000277.1:0-2742 GCA_964520995.1 uncultured Oscillospiraceae bacterium | reverse complement strand
GGCTTGCTGATCTTCGGCAGGATGAAGGGCGTAAACACCGTCATTTCTTTGGTATTTACCTGCCTATCCATTTTCATCGTCTTTATTCCCGCCGTACTGTCGGGGCAAAACATCTACAGCTGGTCGATTGTAACCTGTATCTTTATCATTGTAATGACACTTTTAATCATAAGCGGCGCCGACAAAAAGTCGCTCGCCTCCGGAATCGGATGCTTCAGCGGCGTGGCGATGGTGGGAATTCTAACCCTCATTATGGATCGAATCATCAAGCTTACCGGTATGGTGGATGAGGATTCCTTACACCTCTATCTGCTCAATGAGGATCGTCCGATTGACCTGAAAGCAATCATTTTCTCCGCCATTATCATCGGTGCCATCGGTGCAATCATGGACGTGTCGATGTCGATTGCATCCTCATTGAAAGAGCTTCGGGAGCAGGTTGAGCACGCTTCCTTCGGTATGCTGCTCAAGTCGGGAATCACAATCGGAAGAGATATGATGGGCACCATGGCGAACACGCTGATTCTCGCCTATATCGGCAGCTCGCTCTCCCTGACACTGTTGCTGGTCGCCTACTCCAACTCGCTTCTGACGCTGTTTAACCGTGAGATGATCGTCGTGGAAATCTTAAACGCCCTGGTCGGCAGCTTCGGGATTCTGCTGACCATTCCCTTGACCTCCTTTATCTGTGCATTGCTTTACAGTAACCATAGAATCAGCCGCAAGCGTCCTGCTATGGTGCCGTTTCGCCCTGCCGAAACTGTTTCGGAAGCATCCGATGCAGAGGAGGTTTCCTCGGATGCTCCGCCGAAAGAGGAATACCGTGAGGATTATCTCTCCATCGACAGCTTTCGCGATGAAAACAACGACTACAACGGGATATAGTCTCAAACAGCGCATGAAAACAAAACCGCAAAAGCAAATTGCCGAACGAAAAAGGCAAGCTGCTTTTGCGGTTTTTTATATAAGTTTTTATTCAAACATATCGGTGGTTAAAATGGTATCATCGTCAATATCCGACAAAGCGGTTTTTCCGACAACCTGTGAAAGAGCAGAGGGGCAAATTCCGGTGCCGGGACGCTTAAAGGTCAGCTTATCCTCGGTAATGACCTCGCCTTTTTTGATTGTACCGTACGAAACAATAGAGCGTCGTGCATTCTTTCTTGCCTTTTGCTCACTGTCCAGGCATTTTAATTCATAGGTGCCGCATATCTTATCCAAATAAGAGATTTCTCGGAGAATCGCCTCTGCATCCAGCGGGTCCATGCCGTGATAATGGTCATTGCCTTTCAGCGTTTTATCCAGCGTGTAATGCTTTTCTATCACCTGTGCGCCCTTCAAATACGCCGCCTTTACCACCTCATACTTTCCATCCGGCTTAGTGTGGTCGGAATAACCGATATACACATCCGGATAGCGATTTTTCAACGAAGTGATTTTGTTCAAATTAGCGTGCTCATAAGGAGTCGGATATTCCAAAACGCAATGCATCAGAATGAGCGGCTGATGATTGTACTTTCGTATTGTTTGGATGGCGCTGTCAATCTCGTCCTCATTGGAGGCACCGACAGAAAGCAAAATCGGCTTGTCTTTTTTCGCCTGATAAGCAATAAACGGAAGATTGCTCAAATCCGATGACGAAATTTTATATACATTCATCATATCATCCAAGTAATCCGCCGATTCAAAGTCGAACGGCGTTGAGAAGAACTCAATGTCAAGCTCCTCGCAATAATCTGCAAGCTCGCGATATTCCGTCTCCCCGAAAGAATCAAACTTTTGAAACAGCTGATACTGGGAGGTCGTCGGCTCCTCGGTAATATCCCAATAGTACGGAGAGTCCTTTGCTGCAAGGGTTCCCGCCTTGTAGGTTTGGAATTTTACCGCATGAATTCCTGCCTTTTTCGCTTCATAAATCATCAGCTTGGCAGCCTCCATCGGCGTGATTCCTTTTTCGGTCGCAATATCATAATAATTTACGCCGACCTCCGCAATCAGAACGAACTGTCCCTGCTTCAGCCTTTCCATAATCGTATTTTTCATTTTATTTGACACACCTTTCTTACTTTCCTAAAATCAACTGCACCTCGCGCTGTACTCCGTTTTTCAAGTTTTCGCCCTGCGCCAGCATCAGATTCCGCATTTCACTGCGCAGCTGCGGCGTATTCATCAAAAATTCAAAAGAACGCTCGATTGTCTCATTGGACACCTTACTGCCCAATCCCAAATTGAAGAACCCGTTATTCATCTGCGCAAAGGTATGAAGCTGCTCACGCTCATTCTGCGCCAAAACAATAGCGGGAACGCCCATTGCGGCAAACTCATAGACAGTGCGTCCCTGAGAGGTAAAGGCAAGGTCTGCCTGCCTCATATAAGCGCTGACATATTTGGCATCCTGCACCACAAAAATATTTTCGTCCGCTCGGGTCACGATCCCGTTTTTCTCGCAATCATATCCGATTCCCGCCAGAAAGACAAAGCGAACCTCCGGATATCTCGGATGCAGCTTTCGCGCCAGCTGATAGATCACCGATGTCATGTTAGACGGGTCGGTTCCTCCAAACAGTGACAGAACATTTTTTACCTCCGCGGAAAAGGGCTTCGGCTCGGAAATCAAAAATTCATCCCGCAGGCAGATATACTTTTCCACGCTGTATACATTTTTGATTTTCGGCTCTTCCCTGCTGTCATACAATGCATTGATCACCACATCGGCATAACGGGTTCCCTCCCCCATATCCT
>CAZFQM010000276.1:0-2742 GCA_964520995.1 uncultured Oscillospiraceae bacterium | reverse complement strand
GCAGGATGCAATTTACGGATAATCAACTTCTGTCCAACTTGGTCACAAGTTGAAAACGAGACGAGCATGGCTTCGGCTGTGCTCGTCTCGTTTTTTGCATAAAAGGTTTTGATTTTTTGAATTCCGAGCAAAAATGTTTCTTCTGCGTGGGTTGATGGTTGCTATAATTAAATCGGTTAATTATATATGCGAAACAGGAACGCAACAGGAGTAACTATAGCAAAAGGAAAAGAAGGTAAAATATCTGTGGATATAACGAGAGTTTTTTTGTTTGGCTTCATAAAGAGTAAACTGAAGGCACAGAAAGTGTGGAAAAGAATCGGAGTTTGGTTGGTGATAGCTATTATCATTGGATTTTGTTTGTTACTTTACAATGCAATTGACAGATACGAGCTGGGAAAGGATGAAATAGCCATTCATATTCAATTTGATACAAAAGAAGATATAGGTTTACTGATTTATGATTACTGTGTAAATGGTCATAAATACAGTGGTGGAACATCAAATGCAGATCAATCGATGCTCAAGCATGATTCTGAAAATATTATTGTATGGAATAAAGACGAACTGGATTGTTTATCTGATGCTGTGTCACTTTCAATACAGTTTAGAATTATAACGGAATACATGGATCCCAACTTCGGAAATGTCTATCCTGAAGAAATTACCAGATATATAGAGCCGATCAATTTTGAGGCGCACTTTGGTGAATCATATTCTATTACGATAATTGGAGACAAGACAAATGGATACAAAGCGATGTTAATCCGGTAAATATGAGTTACAGTGTATAAAGGCTGATATTACCAAACTTACAGATTTCGAAAAGATGAAATTAGAAATACGAAATAGAGTAGGATTGGAGAAAGTTGTTTATGGAGATTAATGAAATAGGACGGACGTATTTGACCAGCGGTGCATAGGAGGTAACTTTTGATGGAATTTATATCTGCAACGGAAGTAGTGGATCGATGTAAACACCGTTTTCTGAGAATGCTGTTAGTCATCGTTTGTTTTTTAGATATTCTTTACATCGCAATTGGTCTACTTATAGATGAAAGAATTGGATTATTCCCGATTGTCCTGCTTCTTGTTTGTGTACTGCCTTTCCGGAAACTGGGGGACAGAAAACATGTAGAATATGTTCGCTGTATGATCTCAGAAGCAGAGAACGATTATAACCTCACGATGTTTGACATTGCAACCGACAGAGAAAATGTGTTTAGTCGCAAGTATCGTATTGATAAAAAGAATCTACAAGTGCTGGTCAATCAGAAAAAAGGAATGCTTGACTTGTTTGGAAATGGAAATGTAACGATATTCACAAAGAATGGTCAAATTGTTTATGAAGAAGACTATATAGAAGAAGTCATTGAGCTGACCGTAGCGGAAAAAACGTTTGAAGAATTAGTCGGACTATTGCAGGTTTATATTAAATCGTAAAACATATCATTTGGATTAGGTGCTGGTAATGGGCTACATGGAAAACATGGTGTGGCGATGCGGCACAGGAGGAAAAGAAAATGTATTTCATAACCGCAATCTTTCAAATAGCCTTATTTACACTCATTCCTTTTTTATGGTGGTTGGTTTCAGCAAGAAAGGAATGCGGTTTTTTTGATTGGATCGGATTAAAGCGTATAAAACACCAACGAGAAAGCAAGGCCTATTTGTGGATCATCTGCACGCTCGCGTTTTTTTCTGCATTATCGATTTTTATTCTTTATGTTATGAGAGATATTGAAACTGCAACTTCAGACTTTGCTGATTTAGGGGCAAAAGCACTTTTCTCTATTGGGATATACGCAATACTGCAAACCTCTTTATCGGAAGAAATATTGTTCCGTGGCTTTTTGCTTAAAAGATTATCGCATCGGTTTGGGTTTGCCGCATCGAATCTAATACAAAGTATTCTATTTGGCCTGCTGCATGGAGCTATGTTCTTCCGTATGATCGACACATGGCAGACCGTTTTAATCATTGCTCTTACGGGCGGTATTGCATGGCTGATGGGGTTCATCAATGAGAAAAAATCGGAGGGTTCCATACTTCCAAGTTGGATAATCCATGCTGCGGCAAACTTTCTGTCAGGGATCTGCACTGCATTTTCGCTATTGGGATAATTAAAACCGATATAAAATAAATGCTATAAGAAAATACTGGAGGTGATTCGGAAGAATGGATGAATTGATCATCACGAAATCTTTTGAGGAGTTGGAAGATAAATATGGGGAGGATTTGGGCTGGCTGAAAATTGATGCCGAAAAGGACAGCTTTGTGAACGAGGCTTATCGTGAGATTACGCAGGAGCATCCACTGTATGGCATAAAACTTGCGGCACTTGCGAAATCAAAAGAAACGGATGACGTCCTATTCTGCACAGAACATGGGCAATTTGTTATCATTCACTTATCGTACTGCGAAAACAACATGTCAGGTTTTCCTAAATATAAATTATTGGATACACATCAGGAATTGAAAGAGTATTTAGAAATGAAGTCAAAGAAATGACAGTTAAATAATGAACGTTTGGGTAGCAGCAAGCAGGAAATCTGAAACAGGTTTCCTGCTTGCTGTTTAATGGGAGGTGAATGACTATCGCAACAACACGCATTATTGCCATGCACATCACAGAGGACAAAACCCTTGCTCAGTGCATTTCGGACAGAACCGATTATGCCAAGAACCCCGAAAAGACAAATGGCGGCGAGCTGATCTCTGCCTATGCCTGTGACCATCGAA
>CAZFQM010000275.1:2403-2751 GCA_964520995.1 uncultured Oscillospiraceae bacterium | reverse complement strand
TCTTGAGAACGTTCGAAATCTTTGATTTCGGTCACGTTCCAAGGTTATTATAACATAAACTGCGATAATTATCAATCACAAACCACAACGGAAAGGATAAATCGATCTTGATCGGAACAATAAAAATCGGAAATGTAACAATAGAGCAAACTGCGGCATTGGCGCCGATGGCATCGGTTGCCGACCGTGCATATCGGGTTATGGCGAAGAGGTTCGGTGCGGCATATGTCGTGGGCGAAATGGCAAGCGCAAAGGGACTTTGCTATTCCGACCGTAAAACGGCGGAGCTGCTGGAATGCACCTCGCAGGAACGCCCGATGGCGGTGCAGCTGTTCGGAGATGAGCCGA
>CAZFQM010000275.1:0-2393 GCA_964520995.1 uncultured Oscillospiraceae bacterium | reverse complement strand
TTATGGCACAGGCAGTGGAAAAGGTGCTGGAGTATCAGCCGAATATCATTGATATCACTATGGGTTGTCCGGTGCCGAAGGTGGTAAACGGCGGCGCAGGCAGTGCCTTGATGCGAGACCCGCAAAAGGCGGCGGCAATTGTGAGGGCGGTGGTTGCGGCTTCCGAGCTGCCGGTAACGGTGAAAATTCGAAAGGGCTGGGATGACAAATCGGTCAATGCGGTTGAATTTGCCAAGCGGATGGAGGATGCCGGTGCGGCGGCGATTACGGTACATGGCAGAACCAGGCAGGAATATTACGGTCCGCCTGCCGATTGGGAAGTGATTGCGCAGGTCAAGGCGGCGGTAACGGTGCCGGTGATCGGAAACGGCGACATCACGGACGGAAAAACCGCCGCCGAGATGTATCGGCAAACCGGCTGTGACCTGGTGATGGTCGGCAGGGGTAGCTACGGCAGACCCTGGATATTCCGCGAGATTCGCGCATATTTGGAAAATGGGGAGGAGCTGCCGCCGATTTCGTTGGAGGAACGGCTTGCGGTGATGCGGGAGCATATCGAGCTGATTTGCCGCTACCACGGAGAGTACGGCGGAATGCGGATTGCCCGTAAGCACGCGGCGTGGTATCTCAAGGGGCTGCGAGGCGCGGCGGCGTTCCGAAACGACAGCAGTAGTCTGGAAACCTTAGAGGACTTCTATCGCTTGCAGGAAAAGGTCAGACGAACACAGCAGACGGAATAAACAAACCGAACTTTACAGATTATTCACGCATTCCGTGCGGAAAGCTATTGCTGAAATTGTATTTTTCGGGTATAATGATAGTTATCAAGCTGTGAAATACCGAAAACAGAGAGGAAAAATAAAATGTTGAACTTTAAAGAGCAAACAGAAAATCAGCCGATGGCTGTCATCAAAACCAACCACGGCGATATGAAGGTCATGCTGTTCCCCGAGGCGGCGCCGAAAGCGGTGGAAAACTTTACCACACACGCAAAGAACGGATATTACAACGGCATTATCTTTCACCGCGTCATCAAGGATTTCATGATTCAGGGCGGTGACCCGCAGGGAATGGGCTTCGGCGGCGAAAGCATTTGGGGCGAGCCGTTTGCGGACGAATTTTCCTTGGAGGCATTGAATTTCAAGGGTGCGTTGTCGATGGCAAACAGCGGACCGAACACTAACGGAAGCCAGTTCTTTATCGTGCAGGCGGGCAGTGTGGACGAGCGCTTGATCGGTCAAATGGAGGATGCGGGATATCCTGCCGAGGCGATCGAGAAATACAAAGAGGTCGGCGGAACGCATTGGCTGGATTTCAGACACACCGTGTTCGGTCAGGTTATCGAGGGCATGGGGGTCGTGGATGAGATTGCATCGGTTGCGGTCGGCAGAAACGACAAGCCGATCGAGGATGTCGTAATTTTGGGCATTGACGTTCTGTAATAGCATAAAAAGAAAGGTGGGACAGGGCAAGAAACACACTTGCCTTATAAAATGAAAAAAATATTAAAATACGGTTCCTTTTTAATGGCGCTGATTCTTGCGGCGGGAATCCTGGGCGGATGCTCGAAAAAAGCGGTTGAGGTGGAGTCCTTGCCGCAGTATGATACCGAGCTTACCGAGGGGGAGCAGATTGCCGTTATGACGATTCGGGATTACGGCACCATCAAGATTCGTTTCTTTAAGGAGCAGGCACCGAAAGCGGTGGAAAACTTTATCACCCATGCCAAAGAGGGATATTACGATGAACTGAATTTTCATCGGGTAATCGAGGATTTTATGATTCAGGGCGGCGACCCCAAGGCAGACGGAAGCGGTGGCGAAAGCATCTGGGAAAAGCCGTTTGAGGACGAGTTTGCGCCGGAGCTGCGTAATTTTTACGGTGCTCTGTCGATGGCAAACAGCGGTGAGGATTCCAACGGCAGTCAGTTCTTTATCGTGCAGAACAAAACGCAGTATACCGACGAGGAATTAAATGCTATGGAAAAGAATTATGATATGAAGATGGCAAAAAAGGTGCGGGAAAAATACAAAGAGGTCGGCGGAACGCCCTGGCTGGATGATGCGCATACCGTGTTCGGTCAGGTGTTCGAGGGCATGGAGGTCGTGGATAAAATCGCACAGTGCAAGGTGACCTACCGCGTTGATTCGAGCGGTCAATCGGAAAGCTCTCCGACCAAGCCGGTCAATGAGGTGTTGATTGAAAAGGTGGAAATACAGGAATATCATAAATAACCAAGCGGCGGCTTTGCCGTCAAGGGAGGAAAAGCAATTGATAAAATCGTTGAAAAGGCTGGCACTCGGTGCTATGGCGGCGGTATTGCTGATTACCGATTTTACCGGTTGCGGTAAGGGCGGCTTGTAAAAGTTTGATGGCTCTTTCCAGCAGTTTAC
>CAZFQM010000274.1:0-2752 GCA_964520995.1 uncultured Oscillospiraceae bacterium | reverse complement strand
TGGATATTTTCCTTTTTGCAAACCAATATCGCATTGCTGGTCTCCACGGTAGTGGCAAGAATCATTTCCTCACTGTTTAATTTTTATGTGAATAAAACGGTGGTTTTCCGGAAGAAATCCAACGGTAAAATGCAATTAGTGAAATATTATATCCTCTGTATCCTGCAAATGTCGGTTTCCGCGCTGGCTTTGGTCGGTGTTCATACCTTGTTTCACGGCAAGGAGCTGGTGGAGAAAATTGTTGTCGATGGGCTCTTATTTTTAATCAGTTATCAAATTCAGAGAATATGGGTGTTTAAAGGAGAATAGCTTCATGGCATTGGTTGTTTTGAAAGCGTTTCGAATCCTCTTGCTATGCTTATCCTGTTACGGTTATCTGTATTTTCTTGTTGACAAGGGTAAGATGAAGGTGGAATTTTCACCGACAATATTGTTTTCTGCTATTGGAAGCACTATGTTTTTTGCCGGAATCTTAAATATTTTAAAGGAAGCTTGCCTTGCGATTTTTGCTGTCGGCGTTGTTTTGGCGGTATATTCGTTTGTCAAAAGGTTTAATCCGCTTCGATTTTTCTGTCCCGGAATGATTTTCTTTTTCCTATGTTTGGGATATCTGTGCTTTTTTTATTACGGTTGTAAGCTTCGGGAATATGACGATTTCACCCATTGGGGCTTAGTTGTTCGCTCCCTGCTTCAAACAGATCGCTTCCCGAATTTTATGGATACCATCATTTATAAATCCTATCCTACCGGAAGTGCAGCCTTTATTTATTTCGTTTGCAGGATTTCCGGCATCTCCTCGGAGTGGATGATGCTGCTTGCGCAAGCCACCTTTATGATTGGCTGTATCATGTGTCTGTTTGCGTTTGTAAAGCATAACGTGACCGGCTTTTTGATGATTACGGTGTTTTCCGCTGCGGTGCTGGGGTCTTATCGGTTTGTCCTGTCGGGGCTGTATGTGGATGTGGTTTTGCCTCTCGTCGGATTGGCGGGAATTTTGATAGGAATTTATTATGATGCCGATATCAATCGCGTCCTTTGGGCAATTCTTCCGGAAACGGTATTTTTGATTGCGGTTAAAAACAGCGGTTTGTTTTTCGTTGTGATAACAGTCATATATGTGTTGTTTAGAATAAAATGGAAAACCGTAAAAAAAGCTTGGACGGTTGCTTTTGTATCGGCTCCGTTTTTGACGCTGCTACTGTGGCAAAAGCACGTGGGCTTGGTGTTTGACCAAGGCTTAAGCTCCAAGCATACCATGTCCGTGCATGGATTAAAGGAAGCTTTTTTGGATAAAAAGCCGGAGGCAATTTCAGATATTTTCGATAAATATATTTCGGTGGTCTTTGATCTGAAAAACATCTTTCTGTATTTTTTGATTTTGGCGATGATCGTCTTGGTGGTTTCGTATTTCCTGCAAAGGCAGAGCTTTGGCATGATAGGACGTTTGGTCGGACTTTGTGTGGTAAGCTATGTCTTGTATCAATGTAGTCTGCTCGGAATGTATTTGAGCTCCATGCCGGTGGAGGAAGCAGTGCGGCTTGCTTCCTATGACCGATATCATTTGACGATTATGGTGTTTATCGTCGGTATATTGCTGGCGGGGATTTTGTCGATGCAGTTTGAGCGCAGATGGATATCGGCGGTGATGCTGGTGGTTGTGTCGGTGGTGAACCTTTTCGCCTTTTCGCCTAAGCTTTCTCACTTGCAAAAGCAACCGCTGAATTTAGAAGCGCGGCAAAAGCTGGAGGAACTTATCGAGGCTTATCAAATTCCCCAAGGTTCTTCCTTCGTCTTATTCTCGGAGGATGATTTTGCCTATAGCGGTTATGTGTGCGGATATTTGCTGAATCGCTACTCGATGCACCTTTATGCGGGCGACCCGACAGGGCGAGCTGCCTGCAATATCAATAAGTATGATTATATTATCGTGACCGCGCCAACCGAAAAAACCGAAGCTTATATCAAAGAGGTTTTGAAAATCGATGAGGTGAGTCAGGTTATCCCCTTGAAAAAGTAGTGCTTTTATGGAATGAAAAAGCGAGCGAATACCGAAAAAGGTATCTGCTCGCTTTTTGTTTTGCTTTCAAACCATCCACTTTAAGGCAGGTTAACCGCATCGTTGATTACCAAAATGTCGTTTTCCAGCAGAACGGTATTTCCCTGCGGGATGACGATTTTGTCGCCGCGCTGTATCATGATAATCAGCATTTTCCCGGAAGAAATGTCCGAAATACGCTTGCCTGCCAGCTCATCACCGCGGGAGATTTCGGTCTCGTATAAACGGACACCGTCGATATTATCTGCGGATTTTCCGCTTAAAATGAGGGTGTCACCCGCTCGCAATACGGTTTGCCCGTTCGGGACGATTTTTTCCTTGCCTCTTATCAGCAGAGCGAGAATGGACTCCGGCGGGAGTATCATGTCGCAAACGTTGCTTCCGACCCAGGGATGTGTCTTAGGAATCGTAAATCGAATGAATTCCACCGGAAGCTCTTCGATATAGTCATTAAAGGTTTTCATAACATCGGCAGTATCGTCGGTCATGTTCAGCTTCTTGGTGACAAAAGGAATCAGGGTGCCTTGGAACAAAATCGAGAAAAGAACGATAAAGAAAACAATGTGGAAAATATCATTTTCGGTCACGGCGGGGTCGATTACTGCCATGATTGCAAACACAATCGACGCGGCGCCACGCATTCCCACCCAGGAGACCAGCAGCTGCTGTCGGATACTGCTTTTAAAAGGAGTTAAT
>CAZFQM010000273.1:0-2763 GCA_964520995.1 uncultured Oscillospiraceae bacterium | reverse complement strand
GCCTTCTTTCCAACCTTGGTAAGAAGCTATACGCAAAGCAAAGCATTTTTTACCCAGCAAAACATTTCCGCCGTATCCGGAATTGATAGAACAGATGGTGTTTTTCTCCGGGAAATGGCAAATATAACGCTTTTCGGGATCCAAATCCGCTTTTGCGTGCAGACCGCGAACAAAGTCATCGGAGGTATCGCCGAGCTGTACAAAAGCATCCTTGCCCATTCTGGTCATGATATCCATGTTTAAAACAACATAGATGGAATCGGTTACCTCAACGCCGACCTTAGACATTTTGGAGCCGATCGGTCCCATGGAGTAAGGGATAACATACATTGTTTTGCCGCTCATGACGCCGTCATACATCGGCTCAAGAATTGCCCACATTTCGTCGGGATCTTTCCAGTTGTTGGTAGGTCCGGCATTTTCTTTTGTGTCAGAGCAGATAAAGGTTCTATCTTCAACACGAGCAACGTCAGTTGGATCGGTTCTATGCAACAGACAGCCGGGGAGCTTCTCATCATTGAGTTCTTCCATTTCTCCGGTAGCAACAGCCTCTTTTCTCAGTGCCTTTAATTGCTCCTCGCTTCCGTCGATCCAAACGACTTCGGCAGGCTTGCACAAGGCGACCATTTCGTCTACCCATTTGAGTACGTTTTTGTTGTTGGTTAACATTTAATTTATCTCCTTTCACATAGATAACAAATCACTGAAGATCGGATAATATTCTGTTTTTTCCAATCTCTCCCACATATCATTATATTGGATTGCTGTCAACAAGTCAAGGAAAATCAGACAAATTTTAAAAGTAAATTTCCGAAGCGGATAATTTACCGAAAGCCTGTCCGAAATGGCATCAATGCAGCCGCTTGATGTGGGTGTCAATACTGTTTTGACTCTTTTATTATACAAGAAATTCATGAACGGGTCGCGTTAAATTTATGACAATATATTGAACGGTTTTGCGGCAAAATCGCCGGACAAAATCGGGTTCCGCTTTTCGTGAAACAAGCCCGAAAAGAACCGTTTTCCATCTTAAAAAATCACCTTGTTACCGTTTTGTAATTTGACAAAGACCTCCTTGCCGATTATAATAAAACTTAATGTCATAACAGCAAAGCACGGAGAAAACCATGAAAAAAACATTGCTCACCCTATTTACCATTCTGCTTCTTTTTCACACCGGCTGTACTTCGGTAAAGCCGCTCCAAGGAAATTCCCTCGCGTCCTCTGTTCCCTCCTCCGAGCCTGCGGTCATTTCTTCCGCAGACAGCTCAGAGCTTGTCACGTCGATTGCTTCCTCCTCGGAGCCAAGCTCTGCGCCCCCGTCATCAAGCCCGATATCCTCCAAACCGACGGCGGTATCCTCTCTTCCACCCTCCTCTGTTTCAATGGGCAAGCTGTCGGCGAATGAGGTCTTCAATGCGGAAACAGAGCTGCTCAACCAACTCAAACAGCTTTTAAACGGATACGGCGACCATATCGCCCTGTATTATGAGGATCTCGAAACCGGAAGAAGAATAGAATATGATTCCGACCGTGTGTTTCATCCCGCCAGTGTCATCAAGGTTCCCTACATGATGTATATCTATGAGCTGGCAGAGCAGGGCAAAGCAAATCTGAACAGAACCTTTACCTACACCGAAAAGAACTTCCGCGACGGTGCGGGAAAAATTGCGGGAATGCCCTATGGCAGTACCTTCACCACCGAAGAGCTGATCGAATATTCCATTCGCTTCAGCGATAATATTGCTTTTTATATGCTCCGTGATGTTTATTCTCCCTCCAAATTCCAAAGCTATGCCAAGGAATTGGGCGTTTCGGTCGGCAGCAATCCGATGAACCGCATCACCGCCAAGGATTGTGCGATTTACTATCACCGCGTCTACGATAAGGCGCTGGCGGGAGACGAAAACGCAAACAAGCTGCTGGGATTTATGAAAAGAACAAAATATAACCAGCAAATCCAAAAAGGCGTTCCAAAAACCACGATTGCGCATAAATACGGTTGGTGGAACGGCAACTTTCATGATGCCGCCATTGTTTATGACACGCATCCGTATATGCTGATTATTTTCACAAACTGTGACCCGGAATCGGAGCCGTCCTTTCAAATCTTCAAAAGCGTCACCGAAACGGTTCAAAAGCTTCACACCGTACAAGCACGATAAAATCAAGATATGCTGAAACGGACTACTTCCAAAGGAAGTAGTCCGTTTTGTTATACCGAAAAGTACGGCATTCCTTGCAAAATAATTTACTTACGGATAAATAAAACACCCAATGTGCCCGGACCGCAATGATTGGAAATCGTACAGCCCGCCTTGGTTTCGAGAATCTCTTCAAAATGACCGTATTGCCGTACCGCCTGCCTTGCCGCATCCAGCACTGCCGGAGCACAATCGGTGTGGGTAATAAAGATTCTCTTCTCGTTAATATCCTCCCGTTCCTTGAGACGATTGACAACATACTCTCCGATACATTTTTCGATTGTTCCGCGATATTTTTTTCCGACGTGCATCAAGCCGTCCTGCACCTCAATACAAGGCTTCAGCTTGAGCAGATTGGCGCCCAAAGCGGCAACAGAGGAACATCTTCCGCCCTTATGTAAATATTTCAGCGTATCAACGACAAAGCTTGCCTCTACCTTGGGAACGACCTGCGTATCCAAATATTCCTTGATTTCCGCTCCGCTCAGCCCTTTCGCTGCAAGCTCAGCTGCTTCCAATGCCGACAGCCCGCTTCCGGTAGAAAGATTTCGGGAATCCA
>CAZFQM010000272.1:0-2769 GCA_964520995.1 uncultured Oscillospiraceae bacterium | reverse complement strand
AGAGCATAACAAAACTTTGCCTGCCCCGTTTTGCCCTTTTATCAAGACAAATATCGACTACTTTTTCAATTTGATATTTATTTAATTTTCTGTTGTTTTCTCTGAGAAATATCCTTATTTCTTCTCCAACTTCCCAAAGCTGATGTTCAAAATCATACCAATCATGAACATCCGGCGAAATAAGCGGTAAATCGGGCAGTATCTCATTTGGAATCAATTTTTCTGCTTCAGAGAAAAACTCTTCGATTTTTTCGTCAAAATAATTTCTGTCCATATCGTTTAGCCTCCCTAAACCGATAGAAATATACGTTATCTGCCTCAACAGGATGAAACTCATAAGTCCATTATCGTAATATCCAATTCACATTATTTTTCAATGAAAAAAATGTACCCTCTATTTTATCAATTAGATTTCCGGTCGATAGCTTTCTTATATTTACTTCTTCTCTGTATTCCTCGTCTTCATGCCATTCAGAAAAATACAAACTGTCCCCAATCCGATAAATGAAACTTTCTCTTTCGCCAATGGCAAATTCAACTTTCTCAGGCCAAAGTACCTGAAAAACATTTTCAGCTCCCTGGCGAGTAATCATTACCGGGCTTCCATTGATATTGAGATTGTAGCAATCCTTTATATCATGTAATGGAATTTCTGCTCTAACATGAATCTCATTTAAGTCAGAGGAGCAATTGAAAAGCCTGATTACTTTTTCATCAAAATCCACAAGTAAAATATAAATAGCTCCATCTATGAAAGCCGGAAGTCCCAAATACTGATTCTTTGTGGCACGAATCGGTTCAACAACGTTTCCGTCCGGGAAATGTACGAATATGAGACGATTGGGTTTAAAAGTTTTTCCGGAATGATAAACTTCTTCTGCCTCATATAAATCACCCATTTTATAGTCGGTACCCCAATACCATTCTTCGCTGTGACCTAATTTTTCTAAATATGTAATGCCATTCGTTTCGATTATTTTCATTGTGACCTCCTTGCGAATTCTGCTTACTGTTTTATTATACTCTCCCGCTTTTTATTTCCGCTCAATGATTGAGAGGATATTCTCAATCGCTTTTTCTCTTGTGTCAAAACAACTTGCGGTATATGTACCGGGGCACCAATAATATAACTCTTTTCCTTCAAAGTCATCACAGTGTTTTTCCTCTATTGTGTAAGTATAATTTCCATGTCTGTAATACAGCTCCGCAAACTTATCTTTATCACTGTTTATAAATATTTCAATCGCTTCCGGATTGGCGGTAACTACCGGTTCCAAGCCCTGTATAATATAATTCTTATTCAAATCAGTATCTTCTTTTTTATCTCGACGCAAATTCAATAACGACAGTAATTTTTTCATCATGTTCCCCCTCCGATTCACGATTCATTTTAAACGCTCGCCAGCAAGACAACCGTCTCCACATGATTGGTGTGCGGGAACATATCAACCGGCTGAATGGCTTTCACCCGATAACCGTGCTGCACCAAATAAGACAGGTCTCGCTCCTGCGTTTCGGGATTACAGGAAATGTAAACCACCTTTTGCGGTGCCAGAGTAACCAGCGACGATAAAAACGCCAAATCGCTTCCCGCTCGCGGTGGGTCCATCATGACCACCTCTGCGGTCTGTCCCTCTCTTGCCATCTCGGTCATAAACTGTCCTGCATCCGCATGATGAAAATATGCATTCTTTATCTCATTGCGCTTGGCATTTGCAATCGCATCCTTGACCGCGTCCCGATTGACCTCAACACCGATTACCTGTCCTGCCTGCTTTGCCGCAACCAAGCTGATGGTGCCGATTCCGCAGTAAGCATCAATCACCGTTTCCGTTCCGCTCAAATCGGCAAATTCAATAGCTTTTCGATAAAGGATCTCGGTTTGCACCGGATTGATTTGGTAAAACGACCTTGCCGAAATGCGGAACACACAGCCGCAAAGCGTATCCTCTATCGTACCGCTTCCGTATAAAACCTTTTCGTTTTCCCCCAGCACCATACTGGTCTGATAGGGATTGACATTCATCAATATCGTCGTGATCTCCGGGTGCTTTTCCCGCAATGCCGCCACGAAATGATTCTTAGATGGGAAAACCGGCGTGCCCGTCACCAGCACCACCATAATCTGATTGCCGGAAAAAGCACGCTTCACCAAAACGTGCCGCAAAAAGCCTCTTCCGGTATCCTCGTTGTAGGGTTGCAGCTTAAACTGCCGCAGCAATCCCCGTATTGTTCCGATGATCTCATCCGCTTTCCGATCCTCGGTCATGCAGTGCTCGACTGCAACCACCCGATGTGTGCTGGCTTGGTAGACCCCCGAAATAATCTTCTTGTTCGGTGTCAGCGCAAACGCCGCCTGCACCTTGTTCCGATAATGATAAGGATTTTCCATCCCGATGATCGGCTGCACCTTTGCAAATTTTCCCAACAGCTTTTCTACCTTTCGCTGCTTCCATTGCAACTGCCTCGGATAAGACATATTCTGCAATTGACAGCCGCCGCACTTCCGATACAGCGGGCAGGGAGACAAATTTTGCTCTTTTTCTTCGTTTGCTGTCTGCTTTTTATTGTTCAACCGCTTCGGCTCCTTTGCGGTAACCGCCTGCCGATGCTTTTGTTCCGTTTCTTTTTTGCTCATAAGCTCCGTCCTTTTCCGAGAAGGCTATTTTTCCGCCTCCGCCAATTGCTTTACCCTTTGCTCCTCCGGCATCACATACGCGGTTTGATAATCGGTAAAAATCACCATACCCGGCTTGGCGCCGTTCGGTT
>CAZFQM010000271.1:0-2772 GCA_964520995.1 uncultured Oscillospiraceae bacterium | reverse complement strand
GATAACGCATAGACATCGGTCCAGGTTCCGTGCCAGCTGTTGGTGGAATATTGCTCCGGTGCCGCATATCCGCCGAATAATTGCGGAGAAAGCTCGGTATTATAAGCACGCAAGGGGCTGATGGAGAAGCCGGAAAGCTTGATGTCACCCTTTTGATTGATGATAATATTTTCCGGGCTGATTCCCCTATGTATTAAATTGGAGGAGTGAACCGCCGCCAACGTATTAAAGATCGGATAAAACAGCTTAGAAGCCTCTTCCCAACTGATCTCCCCTGCATTTTCATTTAAATATTGACGCAGGGTCACGCCCTCAATATGCTCAAATACGGCATATACCGTATTGTTCTGCTCAAAAATCTCATACACCTGCACTACTGTGGTAAGGGTACGCATTTTGGAAAGAGAACGCATCAAATCGGCAAAATCGGACATCAACGCTTTATACTGTGCCTCACAGCCCTGCTTCACGGCAATACCGCTCTCTCCGGACATTCTGTCGCAAAGGGTATCCGGCATATATTCTCTGATTTCGACAGCCGCTTCTATAACGGTATCGAAAGCGATATAGGTTGCTCCCTCACCGTTATAGCTGAGTAGCTTACCGACAATATAGCGCTGTTTCAAAATCGTTTTCGGCTGCAGATAAGCGGACAAAGAGGGAGAACCCTCGATATAACCGCAATGCGGGCAAACATTATTGTTCCCGACCTCTTTCATGCAGCTGATACAACGTTGATATTTTCCAAGCATGTTTAAAATCACACTCCAAATCTTTATTGTACAATTTCATGCCATAACAAACCAAATTTATCATAACAGTTCTGAAAAGCAATGTCAACTGTTTTTTTCCTTTTCCGCTATTTGAAACACTTCGGACACACATTTTTTGATATTTCTTCACAATCCGCCGTGTTATGACTCACGCTGTCCTTTCAAATAATCCGCCATCAACAGCTTTGCGCGGTCAATATCCTTTTTTACGGTTGCCGACAAGTCATCCAAATCTCGGAATTTTTGTTCTGCCCGCAGATAGTGAAACAGGCTAACCGGGATTTTCTGCCCATACAAATTTTGGTCGATCCCGATAATATAGGTCTCTGCCAAGGGACTTCTGACTCCCTGTATGGTAGGCTTTACACCGATATTGGTGATTCCGGGCAAATCCTTTCCTCCCACCGACACCTTGGAAGCGTATACGCCGAACTTCGGTATTAAAAATCCGGGGTCAAATTCCTGGTTAATGGTCGGAATTCCGATTTTTCTGCCGTTTTTCAAGCCATCCACCACCACCATATCGTAGCAGTATTCATATCCCAACAGTCGATTGGCAGATACAATGTCTCCCTGCTGCAAACAGTGTCTGATGCGGGTCGAGCTGATTGGTTGCCCCCCATCGGTCATCGGCGGAACGACTACCACCTCAATTCCTCTTTCTTCGCAAAGCCGTTTCAGCAGTGCAGTATCACCGGCAGCATTTTTCCCAAAGCGAAAATCAAAGCCGCAAACGATTTTTTTGGCATTCAAACGAGAAAACAAGATTTGCTCCGCAAAATATTCGGGAGAATCATCCTTAACGGTATCGAACGGAATCTCATAAACCACCGATACGCCAAGCTCCTCCAGTTTTTTTCTTTTCAAGTCGGCAGTTAAGATTGTTTCCTGTCCTTTTTTGTGACTCGGCTTTTCGCCGCCCGTCTGAAAGGTAAATACGGTCGGCAGCAAGCCGTTTTTCGCTCCCCTGACCGCCTCTCCGATAACCGCCCGATGTCCGATATGCACGCCGTCAAATACGCCCAATGCTATCGAAGTAGGCTCGGTCAGGCTTTCCAACTGCGTTTTCACCGTCAATCAAAACGACTCCCTTTCCAAAAACATCTTCTCAATCACCAATTCCATTTTATCAAAATCCAAGCTGGCTAATCCCATAAAACGCTTGCGGTAATCGAAAACAGCGTGAAAACCGTCCTTTTTCAGATGATAGACTCGATTCAAATCCAACCGCATTCCGTTCATGAACTTTCTGCTTTGAATTTCGTTTAGCTTTATTTTCGGAAGCCGATCGAATATCTTTTCGGTATCCAGCAAAACCGATGAAAAATCCCGATGATCTGCACAATATTGCGCCTGCTCCAGGGTAATGCAATCCTCCAGGGTAAAAACGCCTGCCCTGGTTCGCACCAGCCCCGTCATCACCGCGCCACAGCCCAATTCCCGACCGAGGTCATGGCAAATAGAGCGAATATATGTCCCCTTAGAGCAAGAAATTTCCATTTTGCCGCACTGTGTCTGCTCATCAAACGCAAGTAAATGGAGTGTATCCACCATGACCGTCCTTGCTTTCCGCTCCACCGTCAAGCCCTGCCTTGCGATGTCATACAAACGCTGTCCGTTGACCTGAACCGCCGAGTACATCGGCGGAACCTGGCTGATTTCGCCCCGAAACAGCTCTAATTTTTCCTCCACTTGTGCCAAGGTAACCGCAGATTCCCGCTCGGAAAGTATTTTTCCCCAGATATCATAGGTATCGGTCTCGGCGCCGAGCCGAAAATCGGCAACGTAGCATTTGGTATCATCCGGCATGATGTCACAAGCCTTTGTCGCATTGCCGAAGAAAATCGGCAGCACTCCTGTTGCCATCGGATCCAGCGTTCCCGCGTGTCCCGCCTTTCTTGTTTGAGTAATTCCCCTCATTTTCGCAACCACATCAAAGGAAGTAAAATCCTGTGGCTTATTGATACAGATAATTCCGTTTAAATTCGTCACTTAATCT
>CAZFQM010000270.1:1761-2776 GCA_964520995.1 uncultured Oscillospiraceae bacterium | reverse complement strand
TGCCGCCGAATTCGGAGAAGAGGCACGAAAATACGGCCTGTCTCTCTCGGTTCATGCGCCTTATTACATCTCGCTTTCCGGCGTTGACCCCGAAACCAGAATGAAAAGCGTGGAATATATTTTGCAGACCGCTCGCGCCGCCAAAGCAATGGGTGCGACACGAGTTGTGGTGCATTCCGGTTCGGCGGGAAAAATCAGCCGGGAGGAAGCACTGGCGCTGGCAAAGGACACTCTGACCCACGCATGGAATGCCATGAAGGAGGAACAGCTGGATGACATCATCCTTTGTCCGGAAACCATGGGCAAATTTAACCAGCTGGGAAATTTGCAGGAGGTCATGGAGCTTTGTAAAATAAATGAGCACTTTCTGCCCTGTATTGACTTCGGTCATCTGAATGCCAGAACGCTCGGCAGCTTGCGTATGGCATCTGATTATGAGCAAATTTTAGATACCATTGAAAACGAGCTGGGAGCGGCTCGCTTAAAGGTGTTCCATTCGCATTTCAGTCAGATTGAGTACACCGAAAAAGGCGGCGAAAAGCGTCATTTGACCTTTGCAGACGAGGTGTACGGACCGTTTTTCGAGCCGCTGGCGGAGTTGATTGCCAAAAAGGGACTGACACCGACTTTTATTTGTGAAAGTGCCGGCACCCAGGCGGAGGATGCACAAAAAATGCAGCAAATTTATTTCAGCTGCTTGAAATAGCTGAAAATGCTTTTTTATGAAAAGAGAAAGGAAGGAGATTTGCAATCCATCGGGATCTGCCGAATGGATTGCATACAAAAGCCATGAGTATTATCCGAAAAAGAGTTTTAGTATTGCACGGCCCGAATATTAACATGGTCGGGGAGAGGGAAACCAGTATTTACGGCAAAGAATCCTTTGATTCCATCAATTTGCAGATTTTGGATTATGCCACCTCATTGGGATTGGAGTGTCAGACTTTCCAATCGAACAGCGAGGGGGAGATAATCGACCATATCCATGCGGCAAGACAGGATTTTGACGGCAGTA
>CAZFQM010000270.1:0-1751 GCA_964520995.1 uncultured Oscillospiraceae bacterium | reverse complement strand
CATCAATGCCGGTGCATATACGCATTACAGCTATGCCATACGGGATGCCATCGCCGCGGTGAAAATCCCTTGTATTGAGGTTCATTTTTCCAATATCCACAGCAGGGAGGAGTTCCGCTCGAAATCGGTGATTGCGCCGGCTTGTGTCGGACAGATCTCCGGCTTTGGAAAATACAGCTATCTGCTGGCGTTGCAGGGCATCCAAAATATTATTTGATTTTTCGGGTGCGAAAGCGAGGAGATTTTCATGAACAGATTGGACAGATTGGCTGAAAAGCTACCGAAGCAATTGGATGCGGGCTTGATTTTGTCTCCGAATAATCGAAGATATTATACCGGCTTTGCTTCTTCTGCGGGTGTTTTGGTGGTTATCAAGGGCGGAAGTTACTTTTTTGTCGATTTTCGCTATTATGAGCACGCCAAAAAGCAGATTACCGATTGCGAGGTCGTTTTGATGGAACGGCTGTCGGAGCAGCTGACAAGCTTGTTTCGGGAGCATCGGATTAAGAATGTCGCGGTAGAATCCGAGCATATGACGTTGAGCGAATTGCGGGAGTATCAAAGAGCGTTCCCCGAGGTCTGCTTTGTCGATTCCGATGATTTTCAGCAAGCGATTTGGTCGGAGCGGATTATCAAAAGCGAGCGGGAAATACAGCTTGTGACCGAGGCACAGCGGATTGCCGAGCGTGCCTTTGACGAAACACTCAATTACATCAAAAAAGGACGGACAGAACGCGAAATTGCGCTGTTTTTGGATTATACCATGAAAAAGCTCGGTGCCGAGGATGTGTCGTTTGACACGATTGTTGCTTCCGGGAAAAATTCGGCGGTGCCTCATGCGGTTCCGACCGATAAGCCGATAGAAAACGGCGATTTTATCGTCATGGATTTCGGTGCAACTCTCAGCGGCTATCATAGCGATATGACTCGTACCGTTTCGGTCGGAGAGATTTCCGCCGAGCAGGAGCGGGTCTACGATACCGTGTTAAAGGCACAGCTTGCCGCACTTCAGGCGGTAAAAGCTTCGGTGACCTGCCAAAGTATTGATGACGCGGCAAGAAGCTTGATTTACAACAACGGTTATGCAGGCTGCTTCGGGCATTCCACCGGGCACGGTGTCGGCTTGGAAATTCACGAAAAGCCGAATATTTCTCCCAAAAGCGAACAATTGACCGAATCCGATATGCTGTTTACCATAGAACCCGGGATTTATTTAGAGGGAAAATTTGGTGTACGAATCGAAGATATGGTGGTTGTACGGGACGATGGCTGTTTAAATTTAACAAAAACAAAAAAAGAACGAATAAGTTTGTAAATTAGACTTGAAAAATTGTGAAAGATAGGGTAAACTATATTTATATGCCAAGCTTGAAAAAGAATGAAAATATTTTATCGGCTTGGATATTAACATTTTGGAGGTAACATATGATTTCAGCTGGAGATTTCAGAAACGGCGTAACTTTTGACATGGATGGCAACGTTTTGCAGGTTGTTGAGTTTCAGCACGTAAAACCCGGAAAGGGCGCTGCATTTGTTCGTGCAAAAGTAAAAAATGTCATTTCGGGCAGTGTAATAGAAAGAACCTTTAACCCAACCGAAAAATTCCCGACGGCTTATGTGGAGCGTAAGGATATGCAATATCTTTACAACGACGGTTCCTTGTATTATTTCATGGACACCGAGACTTATGAGCAGGAGCCGATTGACGAAAGCAAATTGGGAGACAACTTCAAGTTTGTAAAAGAAAACAT
>CAZFQM010000269.1:0-2790 GCA_964520995.1 uncultured Oscillospiraceae bacterium | reverse complement strand
ATATTGTCCTTGGAGAGGGACACTAATAACTACTACTTTATTATACGAGGAGAAAGAGAAATCTTTCTCCTTTTTTTGTTTGCGAACTATTCGGAAAGATAGATAAAGCGCAATTGCCTTTCTCCGTTCGCCTCGACCCACTCATTCCACATGGCGGCGGGGCGCACCCAAATGCGCTGTTCTCCGTAAAGCGCTTGATACACCACCATCTGCTCCATGGTCTCCGAATGGGTAGCCAATCCGAGCACACGGTACTCTTTTCCCTTAAAATGTCGATATTTACCGATTTTTATCTTTTCCATGCGATTCACCTATTTCATTCGGCATTGCCGATTCTGTTTTCAATTGCTTCTTTTGTACCGCCGCTTTATAATGCTGCGGTGACATTCCGAATTTTCTTTTAAACATCCTGGAAAAATTGAAAATATCCGCATAACCGCAGCCCAGTGCTGCATCGGTAGGGGTACAACCGTATACCAGCATATCCTGCGCCGCCTTTTCCAAGCGATAATCAATCAAATAGCGTTGCGGTGACTTTCCCGTCTGCTTTTTAAAAATCGTACTGAAATAGCTGCGATCCAAATTTAAGGCTTTTGCCATCATGTCAACCGTAATCTTCTTTTGATAATTGGTTTCGATATAGTTTTTCGCCATCAGCACATATTGATTGACCGGCTCATCAATATGCAACAGCTTTTTATCCAGATAGGCAAGTATTTCAAATATTTTACCGCAAAGATACAATTCTCGGAACTGTTCAAACCTCTCACATTCGGTAATTTCGGAAAAAATCGTGCCGCATTCCCTTGCGGAAATTACATGACGATTGAAAATCTCGGTGACATCAAAGGAGGTGGTAAAGCCAATCCAGATATACGTCCAGGGCTTCTCTTTATCCGCCTGATAAAAAATCGTCTCCCGCGGCGAAAACAAAAACATCTCTCCCGCCGTCAGCGAATAGCTCTTGTCACCGGTTTTAAATACTCCCATCCCGGAAACAACATAATGTATCACATAATAATCGCGGGCGCACGGACCGTAAAAATGCTCCGGTTCACAAGCCTCATAGCCCGCAACCAAGGGATTAACATCCGAAAATCCGCGATTGATCAGCATGATATCCTCTGTCATCCGATTCCTCTCCCAAACATTATTTCTCGGCTTTTTATTTCGAAACGCGGTCTTAACAACTCACATTATATCAAATAAATATCACATTATGCAATATGAAAAGCAAAAAAAATATGCTATTCTGAAAGCAGTGAAGCCATTGTTACAAATATCAATTCGAAAGGATGACTAAGCTCATGGTTAAAATCACTTTTATGGGAGCCGGAAGCACCGTCTTTGCCAAAAATGTTTTAGGCGATTGCTTATGTACTCCCGCATTAAACGAGGCGGAAATCGCTCTTTACGATATCAATCCCGAGCGTTTGAAGGACAGCGAGTTGATGCTAAACACTCTAAACCGCAACATCAATGACAACAAGGCGATCATAAAAAGCTATCTCGGTGTGGAAAACCGCAAGGAGGCACTGCGCAATGCTACCTTTGTGGTAAACGCCATTCAGGTCGGCTTATATGACCCCTGCACCATCATTGATTTTGAAATACCCAAGAAATTCGGCTTGCGTCAAACCATCGCCGATACCCTGGGAATCGGCGGCATCATGCGTGCACTGCGCACCATTCCGGTCATGGAGGATTTTGCGCGAGATATGCAGGAGGTCTGTCCCGATGCATGGCTTTTAAACTACACCAACCCGATGTCAATGCTGTCCGGATATATGCAACGCTACACCGGTGTCAAAACCATCGGCTTGTGTCACAGTGTACAGGTTTGCTCCGAGACCTTATTAAAGGGGCTGGGCATGGAGGACAAGCTTGAGGGAAGAAAAGAGCTGATTGCCGGTATCAACCATATGGGCTGGCTACTGGAAATCCGTGACAAGGACGGAAATGATCTCTATCCCGAAATCCGCAGACGTGCCAAAGAAAGAAATGCCAACGAAAAGCACAATGACATGGTTCGATATGACTATATCGACAAATTGGGCTATTATTGTACCGAATCCAGTGAGCACAACGCGGAATACAATATGTTCTACATCAAATCCAAATATCCCGAATTGATCGACCGCTTTAACATCCCGCTTGACGAATATCCCAGAAGATGTGTCAAGCAAATCGAGGGTTGGGAAAAGCAAAAAGAGGAAATCGTACACAACCACACTCTCAAGCATGAACGCTCCCGAGAGTATGCCTCCTACATTATGGAATCCATGGTGACCTCCACCCCCTACAAAATCGGCGGTAACGTCCTCAACACGGGCGGTCTGATCGAAAACCTGCCTGCCGACGCCTGCGTAGAGGTTCCCTGCCTGGTAGACGGAAGCGGCATTCATCCCTGCCGTGCAGGTCGCTTGCCGGTACAGCTTGCTGCGATGAACATGACCAACATCAACGTGCACCTCTTAACAATCGAAGCGGCTGTCACCCGCAAAAAAGAACACATTTATCAAGCGGCAATGCTGGAACCGCACACCGCAAGCGAATTATCCATTGATGACATCATCAAGCTGGTGGATGCTTTAATTGATGCACACGGTGATTGGCTGCCGAAATATCATTAAGCGCGGAAGCTTAAAAAACAATCGAATAAAAAGTGCGTAAGAGGTCTGTGTTGCCTCTTACGCACTTTTTATTTTTACTGTTTGATGGCACATTGAAATATAAAATCGAGGAGAAGCAAAAATTTACAGAAGTAGAAGGCTTTCCCTCTCATCGGAA